>CAUQZY010000126.1:0-2867 GCA_963522395.1 uncultured Streptococcus sp. | reverse complement strand
AGTAGAGCCTCATACTTTAATTGGGAATCAGGTAAAACAAAACCGAATCAAAATAATCTAAGCAAGTTGAGCCAGGTTTTAAATGTAGATCCTCGCTATTTTGAATCAGAGTATGAAATAGTTGAAACCTATCTCAAGCTAACTGAAAAGAATCAAAAAGCGACACTTCATTATGCTACAGAACTGTTGAACAAACAGAATGCCAAGGTTGTGGACATTCCTCAGCGTTTTGCTTATAAAGTTTACGAAAAATTATCAGCTGGTACAGGAACAGCTTATTTTGATGATGGTAATTACGATACAGTTTACTTTAATCATCAATTTGATTATGACTTTGCATCATGGGTGTTTGGAAATTCAATGGAACCGACATATGAAAATGGTTCTGTAGCCCTTATTAAGCAAACGGGATTTGATTATGACGGGGCTATCTATGCGATAGATTGGGATGGTCAAACCTATATCAAGAAAGTGTATCGTGAAGAAAATGGGCTTCGTTTAGTTTCACTCAATCGGAACTATTCAGATAAGTTTGCGCCTTATGATGAGAATCCTCGCATTATAGGGAAAATAGTTGGGAACTTTATGCCTTTAGAGGACTGAGTATGACTTGGTTTGATTATAGTCTCGAACCTAAAAGTGACATTGCCTTTATTGATATGAAATCTTTTTACGCAAGTGTAGAATGTGTAGATAGAGGATTACACCCACTTAAGACTTCGCTTTGTGTTATGAGTCGTGCAGATAATTCTGCTGGTTTAATTCTTGCTTCCTCTCCTATGTTTAAAAAGGTCTTTGGAAAGTCGAACGTTGGACGTTCCTATGATTTACCTTTTGATGTAAAGACTCGCAAATTCTCTTATTATAATGCTAAGAAGCAAGGTTTACCGACAACGATAGACTATGTCCGCTATATAGAGGAATGGGCAAAATCAACCGTGATTGTTCCTCCGAGAATGGATACTTACATTGCTGTCAACATGGAGATTCAAAAAATCTTTCAAGATTTTGCAGCACCAGATGATATTTATCCCTACTCAATTGATGAAGGATTTATTGATTTAACAAGTTCATTAAATTATTTTGTACCCGATAAAAGTATTAGTAGGAAAGATAAATTAGATATTATTTCTGCTGCTATTCAAAAAAAGATTTGGAGAAAAACTGGAATCTATTCAACTGTAGGCATGTCTAATGCCAATCCCTTATTAGCTAAGTTGGCACTTGATAATGAAGCTAAAAAGACTCCGACAATGAGAGCCAATTGGTCCTATGAGGATGTCGAAAAGAAAGTATGGACTATTCCTAAAATGACAGATTTCTGGGGAATTGGAAATCGCATGGAGAGGAGATTACATAATTTAGGTATCTTTTCGATTAAAGAATTGGCTCAGGCTAATCCTGACTTGATTAAAAAAGAGCTTGGGATTATGGGACTAGAGTTATGGTTTCATGCTAATGGGATTGATGAAAGTAATGTTCATAAACCTTATAAGCCAAAGTCAAAAGGGATAGGGAACTCTCAAGTTTTACCTAGAGATTATGTCAAACAAAGAGATATTGAGATCATACTTCGTGAGATGGCAGAACAAGTTGCTGTTAGATTGAGAAGAGCTGGTAAGAAAGCAACTGTGGTTTCTATACACTTAGGGTATTCTAAAGTGGAACAGAAACGATCTATTCATACTCAAATGAAGATTGAACCAACTAATCAAACAGCACTACTGACAAACTATGTTTTAAAGTTATTTCACACTAAATATACTTCAGGAGCTATCAGAAGTGTTGCAGTGAGCTATTCAGGTTTAGTAGATGAATCATTTGGATTGATTTCATTATTTGATGATATTGAAAAAATAGAAAAAGAAGAAAGGCTCCAGTCCGCAATTGATGCTATTCGAACAGAATTTGGTTTTACTTCACTATTGAAAGGGAATGCCCTGGATCAGGCTTCTAGAACAATCGCAAGAAGTAAACTCATTGGTGGTCATTCAGCTGGAGGATTAGATGGACTAAAATGATGAATCGTTCTTATTTACCTTTTTTGTCTGCAAGAGAGTATCAAGACCGTGGGATGGCTAAGTGGATGGGATTCTTTTTGTCAGAACATTCCAGTTCTCTTTGGGAAGAAAAAAATAGAGAAGACCTCTCCATTTCCCTATCAATGGAAGAGAAAGTTCTATTTGTTCGTCAACTTTATACGAATGTATTCCCAGCAACTTTTGTTTGTAAGCTCTCAAATAGAAGAAAAGTAGTATCGGGTATTGTTAAAGAGATTGGGAGAGAGTCTATATCCATTAAATCAGACTTTGGTTTTTTTCGCTTAAAATGGGAAGATATACTCGATATACAGATAGAAGGGGTAGATTTATATGAATCGTAAAGAATTATATGATGATAAATTGCAGCTAGATTATTTTTCTGATTCTTATTTACGGTTTGAGTCAGATTTTTATAAGTATTCTGCTTTAGACATACCATTAACATTTATCACTGATGATATTTTACGTACAATGGCTATGTCTCAAAAACATTATTTTAAACTAAACAAAAGTAAATCTTTAGACAATCGTGATCATTACTTTGTTTTTTCTATCAAGATGAACAAAGATAGTAGTGGGATTAGGCAGTATGAATATCAGAGACATTGTTTTAATTTGTAAGAGTCCGACAGGGCTCTTTTTTCTGTGATAATTTTATCAAAAAGTATTTGTTATACTTTTTTTAATTTAGATTTATCTTGGGGGTTTGGGGGCGTGCCACCACATTGTCATATCGTTTGTTTTTGAACCGTGAGGTTTGAAATGGCAGGCGATATGATTTTTGGGATATTGTGGACACAATATCTGAGCTCGCAAAGCCTTACA
>CAUQZY010000125.1:0-2925 GCA_963522395.1 uncultured Streptococcus sp. | reverse complement strand
TTTTGAGAAATTTCAACAAAAAAGTCGTCATATATTTGAGAGCATACTCAGGATTGACATCTCCCAAAATGTCATAGAGCTCCTGCTGTTTTTCTGTCAAAGAATACTGATGTTTGACCTTGTAGAAATAATTGGAAAGGGTCATTTTAGTTCGCGAAAAGTCCGTCTTTTCAACTAAAATAGCTGCATTGGTCTGATTTCGTAATTCTGTCTCAAAACTCTGCTCCAACAAGGCTTGATAGATCGGACTATCTTCTCTAACAAAAATCTCTTGGTCCAGTTCGAGACTATCAAGGGACTCAAGCATAGGAAGGTTGAGGTAATAACGCTTATTTTTCCGTAGAATCAAGCCTGCCTTTATATACTCTTCCATGAGTTTGTCAACTGCTACATCTGGAAATTGAGCCTTAATTTCCCGCAAAATCACATCATCATGCTGGTCCAGATAGCGGATCAATTCTCCAAAAAAAGGCTGTCTCGTCAAACGAGATGGATTAAAAATCTGAATCATGAAGATTCCTTTCTTTACATTCTAACAGAGGCGATGCTGCCAACTGACTAGGATTGGTCCCAGCTTGGTTTAGAGGAACAGGCAAACCTAGTTCTCTATAATACTCTCTCCAAAAATCACTAATCTCCTGCTTCCCATCACCAAATTTCATGGGAATGGTTTCAAAAATCGGTAGGATTTCTGCCATATACTGGGAACAGTAAAAACCAGCTCCATCTGGATAGAAAGAAGTATTGTAGGGTGCTCCTAGATGTTTGCAAGCTTTTTCCTTCACATACTGGATATCCATTTCTGGGTAAACATAGAGGTCGTACAAATGATTGGCCTCAAAGAAGTCTGCTGCTTCCTGACAAACAACATCCGCCTGTCCACTAGCGTGGTAAATCCATCCCATCCAAATAAATCGCAACATGGTTATAGTTGCCTGTGGAAGTCTGGATGGCCTATCCCATATCTGACTCATCTCTCACAAAAATCATACTCTTCGAAAATCTCTTCAAACCACGTCAGCGTCGCCTTACCGTACTCAAGTACAGCTTACGGCTAGCTTCCTAGTTTGCTCTTTGATTTTCATTGAGTATCAAATCGCCATTTGCTAACATGCTTCACTCCTAGAAAAAAAGGAGCCGAAACTCCTTTCGATATAAGTCAAACTAGACTTTCCGATTTTGAACTGACACCCAAAATCTTAAGCATTAAAGCTTTCAGTCAATTGAGGTACCACTTGTTTCTTACGTGAAACGGCACCAGCAAGGAAGGCGTGGTTGTCTGCAAGTTTGAAGTTGAAGGCTGCTTCAACCTTGTCCATGTTAGCACCAAGTGCTAGGATTTCTGAGTTTGAGTTGACGATATCTGTAATCATCAAGACAAAGTCAGAGTAACCGTTTGCTGCGTTGGCAGCTTGCATTGCAGCTTCAATTTCTGCTTGACGTTCCAAAACTTCAGCGATGTCAACTGTGTTTACTTGAGCAACACGGACATTATTTCCGTTCAATTCAAAAGTTTTAGCATCGATGTCAATCAATTCGTCAGCAGATTTGCTAGCCAAGTTTGTACCAGCTTTCAACATAGCCAAACCATATTCTTCCAAGTTGACACCAGCCAATTCAGCCAATTCAGGAGCAATGACTGTATCTGTTGGGTGTGTTGTTGGTGATTTCAAAAGAAGGGTATCTGAAATCAAACCTGAAAGCATCAAACCAGCAATCTCTTTAGGCACAGCCACACCATGTTCTTTGAACATACGGTAAACGATTGAAGACGCTGAACCAACTGGCTCCAAACGCATGTAAAGTGGGCTTGCAGTCTCAAAGTTAGCCACACGGTGGTGGTCTACAACACCGTAAACTTCTACTTCAGCGATATCTGATACAGATTGTTGGAATTCATTGTGGTCAGTCAAGATAACTTGCTCTGCGCCTTCTGCTTTAGCAGAAGTGATAACACGCGGTGCTTCCACACCAAAATAGTTCAAGACAAAGGCTGTTTCTTCATTTGGAGTTCCAAGGGCAACAGCTTCCGTATCCAAACCGTAAGCTTCTTTTGCAAGGTAGGCAAAGGCTACAGATGACCCGATGGCATCTGAGTCTGGATTTTGGTGACCAAATACTAGAATCTTAGACATGATAATACCTCATTTTGTTTATTCTCTTTATTGTAGCATTTTTTTCGCTTTTTGACAAAAGTAAGAGGAGTCAAAGGACTCCTCACGATTCTTCAAAATAACTGAGTAAATTTCTATCTTGATTTTCAGATAAAAATCTTTCCTTCTGTGGCCTCTTCTTACGCTTGAGAAGGGCTTCAGCCGACATGGCTTCTTCCTTACTGGCAAAACCTTGAGCATAGATGAGTTTGACTGGCAAGCGTGCTCGTGTGTATTTGGCTCCCTTCCCACTACTGTGGACAGCGAGGCGTCTCTTCACATCAGTCGTATAGCCTGTATAGTAGGATCCGTCACGGCACTCCAGCACATACATATAAGCCTTATGATCCATAATAAATCTCTTCGAGTTCCGGCGTATAAGAGCCATCATCATTGTGGACAATGAGAGGTGGCAAGACCTTAAAGCCACTTGTCGAGCCATCCTTGATGGCTTCAATCAAGAGCATATTAGCTTCCTTTTCCTTTTTGGGATAGACAAATTGCAGGCGCTTAGGTGCTAAATTATGTCGTTGCAAGCTGTCCAAGATATCTAAAAGTCGATCAGGACGATGAACCATGGCCAAACGCCCATTAGATTTGAGAATACTCTGGGCACTACGACAGATTTCTTCCAAATTAGTCGTGATTTCGTGGCGAGCCAAGAGATAATGTTCGCTCTCGTTCAGATTAGAATGAGGGTCCACCTTGAAATAGGGTGGATTACACAAAATCATATCCACCTTACTTCCCTGGATGTAAGCAGGCATATTTT
>CAUQZY010000124.1:0-2928 GCA_963522395.1 uncultured Streptococcus sp. | reverse complement strand
CTTCATCATCTGGAATTCCATCGTTGTCATCATCTGAATCTTCTTTATCTGGAATTCCGTCTCCATCTGTATCGCGTAAAATTGGAACTGGAACATTCACAGTAACTGTCTCGCCACCTTTTGTAACTTTAACTGGAATCGTAATTTCACGTTCTTCTTCTTTTGGTTTCCAATCATTTACCTCTGGTGTTCCTTTAAGTTTACCTTCTTCATCTACTGTTAAACCATTTACTGGTCCATCTACTGTAATGCTTGAACCTGGTTTGTTAGGTGTCACAACTGTAACTGGTGTAATTTCTGCTTTTTCCGGAACTGGTGCTGGCTTTGTAACCTCAGCTGCTAAAGGTCCATTGGCTGTTCCTCTAGCTACAGGACTCTCAAGAGTATTATTATCAACATTCTTAGAAACTTTTGCAGTTACTTCTGTTTTATCTGCAACTTCAGTATCAGAAATTGTTACAACTCCTTCAGGTGTTACTGATACTTTATCAGGTGTCTTACCATTTACTGTCCAAGTATTTCCTGATTTCGTAACTGTTACAGTTTCAGGTGCAGTCTTACCTGTTGGTACATAAGTAATCGTAATTTTATCAATATCCTGTTTATCAGTACTATTAGGGCGAGTTGGTGGAGTAATTGTTACACTACCATTCTCTTTACCTTCTACGATAGGTGCTGTTGGTGTTACTGCTAGAATTACTTGACGCTTAATTTCTGCTGGTGCAAATGTTGTTCTAGTCGTGCTATTAGCATCTGTTATATTATTAGCGTTAGTACCTGGGAATATTGCTGTTGCAGTTCGAGTATATTTACCTGAATTGTCTAGTGTTGTTCCTGGGTCTAGCCTATTGCCGTCTCTGTCTTTCCATGTCCAAGTCATACCACTTGGTAAGTAATTGTTACCACGATCTGCTTTATCTTGACTATCGACTACTTTCAGATAGTTATGCGCATCAATATTTTTAGAACTATTAGCTTTATTTAATGTTGAAGCAACTGGTACATTTGCTATACCATTTACAAGATTTTTTGTTTCAATATCAACTACGCGGTACTTGAATTTGAAATCACGGCTATCTGAAGGACTACTTCCTTCTACGTGAATAGTTGATTCATGTACTCCTAAAGTTTCAGTATTCAATACAGTTCCTGAAGATAAACGAGGAGCATATGGAGTTGCTTCAGTTTTTCCTGTTTGAGCTGTAAATGTACCTGGAGTTACTCCCTGTGGAAGTCCTCCCTTAACTTCTACTTTAGAAATCACACCAGAGTTATCCGATACTTTTAGCTCTGGGTTAAATGTAGCTCCACGATAAACTGTGAAGATTGGTTCATTGGCAGTTTCTGATAACTGTACTCCATTTAAACTTGCTTTTGGTTTTTCATTATCGACTACATTGAAAACAATATTTCTCTCAGCTGTTTTTGGTGCAAATACTTGGACACCGTTACGCTTACTTGGATTTTCAGGGAACACTGCTATCGCTTTATGAGTTTGTTTTCCTACTTTATCTAATGTTACATTCGTAACTGATCCTTTAGCATTATCCCAACGGAAGTTCATTCCTCCTGGGAAGTGGACATCTGCTTGCGGTCCTACAACTGGTTTACCTTTTCCATCTTGTTCACCAGCTGTATTTAGGTAGTAATTTGGATCACCTGACTTGCTGTTTAAATCGACATTATTCTCTGTGTGTTCTGCGACAACATCGACAACTTTATACTTCATCAGATATGTAGCATTATTTTTACCATCAGAAATTTGGAATCTAGCTACGTGATCTCCTAGTGTTTGTGTATCAGCTACTGTTCCTGTAGATAGACTCGTAGTGTATTTTTTAGCATCCGTACTTCCATCTTTTCCAGTTTGAGCTGTGTAAGTTGGCGCTTGAGATCCTTTTGGTAATCCCTCAACACTCATCGACGTAATGTTACCTGAATCATCCCAGGCTTTAACAGTTGGATTAAATGTAGCTCCACGATAAACATAAAACTGAGCAGATTGTGGTTCTGTCTCTGTTAAACGAATTCCGCCAACCTCAACGATTGGTTTTTGGTTATCACGTGGTGTTACATTGAAAGTAAAGGTTACATCCGGAGCTTTGTGAGGTGTAGGACTTGCATTATCAATAGCTTTAAATGTAATTGTATTCTTACCAACGTCTTCTGCTGTTGTTTTAATCTTAATAGTTAATACTTTTTCAGTCTCTGTATTTTTTTCGTAATTTGTAGTAACTTGTGAATTAACCAATCTACTACCATATTTTTTTGTAAAATCATCAAGAATAAGATTGACATGTTTGTCATCTTTTGCTGTTACTGTGAAGGTTACAGTTTCACCTTCTACTACTGTTTTATCTTCTGTAACTTTTAATGTTGGAGCTTGTGTGTCTGGTGCTTCTGTTGGAGTAACAGGGTTACTTTTATCAGAAGTTACTGTTCCATTAGCATTAGTAACTACTGTTTCAGCCTTAATAGGATTTCCTGGTAAAGCTTCTGTAACTGTAACTGTCGCAGTCTGTCCATTAGTTGTTCCAGTTCCAATAACTCTATTACCATCATAAAGTTTAACTGTCGAACCGTTTGGCACGCCGGTTCCAACATTTACAGTAATTTGTTGATTTGGTAAGCCTTTTTTATGTTCAACACTCGTTGTAATCGTCGGTTGTTTTGGTTTAACGTTTAATGTAACTGTTCCATCTGAACCTGAATTTTTATCTTCTGAACTTGAACCATCTTGATAAGTTGCAATAGATTTATACTTGAATACTCCGGCTTCCGCTGTACTTGGTGACTTATTATCTTTCCAAGTCCAGTTCATACCTGCAGGGAATGATTTTCCATTTTTATGTGTAACATAACCTGAAGATACAGGGTTGATTGGATCTCCTGCGTTATCTCCTACTGTTTTTGTAACTGTTAAACCTT
>CAUQZY010000123.1:0-2931 GCA_963522395.1 uncultured Streptococcus sp. | reverse complement strand
CAGAATCAATAATAGTGTAGGAGAGATTTTCCTCCTACAACCGTTTCAAAAGAAATATTTACCCATTGGGAGAAGATGTTGCAGTGGATAATGTGTTACTCACTGAAAAATATAATTTTCAACTAAAAGATTTTGAAGGATTCATTTCAAAATAAACAATAATTAAAGAATAAGAAAAATCCTCCGTTTCAAAGAGTAGGGAACTCTTTGTGACAGAGGATTTTTTCTATAGGGCTTTAGCAGCTGCAATTGCGGCTTCGAAGTTTGGTTCAGAGTTGATATTGTCCACGTATTCAACGTAGCGAATAGTATTGTCAGTATCGAGGACAAAGACTGCGCGTGCCAATAGGTGCCACTCATTGATTAAGAGGGCATAATCACGTCCAAAGGAATGGTCGAAATAGTCTGAGAGCATGATGGCATTTTCAATACCTTCAGCACCACACCAACGTTTTTGAGCAAAAGGTAGATCCATAGAAACAGTCAAGACGACTGTGTTGTCCAGTCCAGCCAGTTCTTCATTAAAACGACGCGTTTGAGTTGAGCAGATACCTGTATCGATAGAAGGAACGACACTCAAGACTTTTTTCTTTCCATCAAAATCAGCCAGAGATTTTTTAGAAAGGTCTGTTGTAGTGAGAGAAAAATCAAGCGCCTTGTCGCCGACTTGTAGTTGTTTACCTGTAAAGCTCACAGGATTTCCGAGAAAAGTTACCATAAGATACTCCAATCTTTTTTCTTCTATTTTAGCTGAAACAGACAGAATTTTCCAATGATTTGACCGGAAATGTGTGCATATAAAAAACGCCAACTCATGTGAGAATGACGTTTTTCAGATTTTTTATCTATTTGATATTTCTCGAAGGTAGTGCGGACGGGAGCAACTTCTTTTGGAATTTCATCCCTAATTTTTGAGCCTTAGGTCTCAAAAATTCCGTCCTAGATAAGATCAAAGTTCTTATCTAGGATACCACTACAGTGAGAAATATCTGGTAAAAACTCACTTCGTTCGTACTGATTTAAGAAATCTTTATTCTTATAAACGCTTTTTTAGCTAGAGATAGAACTAACAAAGCTAATATTAGAAGTAATGTAAAGAGAGACAAGAACCTAGTAATAGATAAACTAATATCTAGATTATTTTGCCAATCCTTCAGCAATCTTGTCAAGGTTGTATTTCATCATGTTGTAGTAGCTGTCGCCTTCTTTACCTTGTTCTGCGATAGAGTCAGTAAAGATTTGTGCGTAGATTGGGATGTTTGTGTCTTGTGAAACAGTCTTCATTGGACGGTCATCCACACTTGATTCTACAAAGAGTGAAGGAGTTTTTGTTTGGCGAAGTTTTTCAACCAAGGTCTTGATTTGGTCAGGAGTTCCTTCTTCTTCAGTATTGATTTCCCAGATGTAGGCACTTGGGACACCGTAGGCTTTAGAGAAGTATTTGAAACATCCTTCGCTGGTTACGATTAATTTCTTCTCAGCAGGGATATTGTCGAATTTAGCTTTAGCTTCCTTGTCAAGTTTGTCTAACTTATCAGTATATTCTTTGAGATTTTTTTCGTAAAATTCCTTGTTGCTAGGGTCTTTAGCGCTCAATTGTTTTGCGATATTTTTAGCAAAGATCATACCATTTTCAAGGTTAAGCCAAGCGTGTGGGTCTTCTTTGCCTTTTTCGTTTTGACCTTCAAGGTAGATAACATCAACGCCTTCGCTGACTGCAAAGTAGTCTTTGTTTTCAGTTTTCTTGGCATTTTCTACCAATTTGGTAAACCAAGCATTGCCACCTGTTTCAAGGTTGATACCGTTATAGAAAATGAGGTCAGCCTCAGAAGTTTTCTTTACGTCTTCAGGGAGTGGTTCGTATTCGTGTGGGTCTTGACCAACAGGAACGATACTGTGAAGATCAATCTTGTCACCAGCAATATTTTTAGTAATATCAGCGATGATTGAGTTTGTAGCAACAACTTTTAGTTTTTGACCAGAAGCTGCATCTTTTTTTCCGCTAGCACATGCTACAAGAGCAATAACGGAAAGAAAGAGAACGAGTAATGTACCTAATTTTTTCATTAGATCCTCCAATTTATTGGGGTTTTGCCCCTTATTTTAACAAATGTTTATTTTTCAGTTTCAAATATCGTTGTTTTGGAGCGATAAAGAAGCTAATGAGAAAGAAACTAGCAGCTGTAAGCACGATACTAGAACCTGCCGCAACGTTAAAGCTATAGCCGATAAAGAGTCCCAAAACTGAAGCTGTAGCTCCAAAGGTTGAGGAAAGGAAAATCATACTTTTCAGGCTATTAGCATACAGATAAGCAGTTGCAGCTGGGGTAATCAGCATGGCTACAATCAGGATAGTTCCGACACTTTGCATGGCTGTCACAGACACGAGAGTCAGGAGTACCATGAGAAGGTAGTGATAGAAATTGACAGGCATTCCCATGGCTTTAGCCAAGAGTTCATCAAAGGAAGTTATCAAGAGTTGCTTGAAGAAAATCCAGATTAACAAGAGAATGACCGCCCCTACGCCCATAGTGATAAACATATCCGTATCTTGGACGGCTAGAATATTACCAAAAAGGATATGGAAAAGGTCAGTTGAACTTTTAGCGACACTAATCAAGATGATACCGAGGGCTAAGAAAGAAGAAAAGGTAATGCCGATGGCGGTATCGCTTTTGATAATCGAGTTCCCCTTGATGTAGGTAATGATGATAGCAGCTAGCAATCCAAAGACAATGGCTCCGATAAAGAAGTCAACGCCCAAGATGAAGGAGAGGGCTACACCTGGTAAGACAGCATGTGAAATGGCATCTCCCATGAGTGACATCCCGCGTAGAATGATGAAACATCCTACAGCTCCAGCTACGACCCCGACGACAATAGCTGTTATCAAGGCATTTTGTAAGAAATGGAATTTTTGCAATCCATCGA
>CAUQZY010000122.1:0-2956 GCA_963522395.1 uncultured Streptococcus sp. | reverse complement strand
TTAAGACAGGTAATGAAAAGGATGCTGAACATGGTTCAATTTTGGGATATGAATTTGTACGAACTGTGATTGATGAAAATGAACCCGTAATGACCTACATTTTCAGAAAAGTAAGTGAAAGTACAAATCCAAATACAATTCCAGTAACACCTGATACTAATGGACATCCTGGTCACGATACATCTGAGCTAACAACTCCAATTCCAGCAACTCCAGTCATACCTGATACTAATGGAGGTTCTGGTCAAGATGCACCTGCACCAACACCAGCTACTCCAATTCCAGATGTAGTTACTCCGAATGCAAATCATGAAAATACTACAGATGCTATTGATAACAGAGTTAAATCAAAAGATTCTCAAAATGTATTACCAAATACAGGAACAGAATCAAATGCGACTCTTGCATCTCTAGGACTTCTTGGTATGCTAGGCGGTCTCGGACTTGCTCTTGGAAAGAAAAAAGAAGACTAAAAATTTAGTCAAAAGATGAACTGTTCATTGTTAAGTGGACAATAAATGTAAAAAATCAAGAAACGGCCTTGTTCCTCATTTCAAGAGGTACAAGGCTGTTGTTGTATTCTCGAAAAGGTAGATATTATAGTGGATTGAAATAAGATATGAACAAATTGATTAGAGGACTTAGATAAATTTCTAAAAATGAATTAGGAGTCGTGTTGGACTATTCCAACTTCAATCTGTGATACTCATTTGAAATCATGGTTCCCCTTTTGTTGATAGACTATTCAAGAAATATTGTTGTAAAAGTATATACTTTGAAATCATAGGCATGGGGAATCAATGATAGGATTTTTAATCAAAACTATTATATATTTGTTTTTTTAAGGAAGAAATTTATTTTTTTGATTTTGTAATAATATAAAGTTATATTTATAGGAGATATCTGAAGAAAATCTTAAAATTAAGGGTAGGAGATCTATTGTTATGCAGAGTCATTTTAAATTATTATGGACTTGTTGGTTACGAGTTCTCGAAATCGTTTTCTTAAAATCAGTTGGACTTATATCATAATGTTTGATTAAAGATATAAAAAGTGTTATAATTGTGCTATGATAGCTGTAATCTGTAAAAATGCTTATCATAGTAGGCTTCATGGGTACGTTACTATAAGAAGTGTATTCATGAAGATTGCTCTTAATTTGATTTTGTGTTTTAACATAAGGAGGAACAATGGAAAATAAATCAAATTCGCTCAATAGAATCAAGCGCCAGCAACGTGAAAAAGTGTTGCGCTTTTCTATTCGTAAATATAGTTTCGGTGCCGCTTCAGTTGCTGTTGCAGCGCTGATGTTTTTGGGTGCCCGCGTTGCGAGTGCGGATACTGTTGACAAGACTTCACAACCTAATGCGGGTGTAGTGAACCCTAAAGATAAGGTCGATTCGCCTGAGGGTGTTGCGGGATCTACTGCAAATAAACCTTCAGAAAATCAAGCGCTTACAACTGCTGCACCTAGTGCGTCTACAGTTGATAAAGCCAAGTTGAAAAAAGTAGTTGAAGAATTAAATGCTCTTCTTTCAACTAAATTAAACCTTGACGAGTCAGTAGTATCGCCTGTTAAAGACAGACTTCAAAAAGGAAAAGAAGCCCTAGAAAGTTCTGAGCTAGCTCAAAAGGATATCGATGAACTTGTAGAACTCTTGTCTAAAGATGTGACAGTCGTATCAGCTGCTAAGGAAGCAACTGAGGTTCAAGTTGATAAACAAGCAGACAAAACTGAGAAGCAGGCTGAAAAACCAGCGAGCCAAACTTCTCCTGAAGTAAGCGCAAGCGAAGAGAGTCAAACTGTATCAGCTAAAAAAGATACTTTGAAAGTATCTGTTGAACAATTGCAGGCAGCGATCTCAGAAGTTCCTGAACATGATACTACGAAAGAAGTTCTTGAAAAAGCCAATGAAGTCATGGTATTAGCTCAAGGGGTTCTTCAAAATACTACAGTCTCTTTAACAGATGTTGAACAAATGAACAAACTTGTGAAGAGAATGTTTAACTCTGTTAAAAATGCTACAACACGTTTGACTTCAGGTGCTCGTGACTCACGTAATGGCAAGAGCATGGGTCAAGGAACAAACTTTAGAGCAAATGGTGAAATTAATCAAGGTGCTTTAACTAATGTTAAATATTTTGCTTCTGTTGATCCGAAAGATAATGGTGGACGAAGAACAATAAATGATAATCCTGAGTTTACCAGAAATAAGACTGATATTAAGGCAACCTATGTAGAAGATCGTGAAGGTAAATGGATTGTTTATGATGTCTTCTTCAATAACGATGGGAAAAAGATGACTAGATTCTCATATCAGCAAGAATACTATTTCCAAGGTCCGTTTAATATCATGGATCTTACATCCGACGGATTATATAAATCTAATACGGTAAAAGACCTAAGTTTCACACGTTATGCTCCTAAGGATCCAAATAGTGGTAAAAAACTTTCTGATGGATTTGATGCATTTAGACCATATGGGAACACAGCTAATATCTCGAAATTTTGGGACCAGAACTATAATATCTTTAATGCTGATAATCGAACAATATATGATCCAAGATCAGGAGTGTATCGTGATAACCAGCGTTGGGATGTATTCAAGCACAATCAAAATGACTCTACGTTAAATACCCTTACAAAAAATAAAAACGGTGGATATCCAGGCGCATCATATTACTTAGGACTTAAAGTTGGATCAGAAAGCACTAACTACGCAGTGCACATGCATGCTAAGATTAAACTTAGAGATAATGTGACTCGTGAAGAAGCAGCTAAATACGGTCGTGTCTATGCAGCCACAACAACAAAAGGAGACACTACGCAACAGTCTTATATCATGGGGGCAACGGGTTCTCGTTTGCAAAATGATCCAGATGCACCAAAAGACCCAATTAAAGGTTTAACAGTTACAAAAACAGTAGGAGATAACGCAGGAGATCCAATCAACCC
>CAUQZY010000121.1:0-2981 GCA_963522395.1 uncultured Streptococcus sp. | reverse complement strand
ACGATTCCACTTGGCATTCTCTTCATCGAAGATATGATCATTGGCAGCTACATCTGGGCTCACTTTAGATAGTTTATCAATTTTAGCAATTAATTCCTCTTTTTCAGGACTTGGTTTGTACTTGGTATTGATAAATTCATCTACAATGTTGTTAATGAAATTGATACCTAGGATTGCACCACCGAAAGTAACAATATTAGCATTGAGATTTTCACGAGCGGAACGAGCAGTCGCAACATATCCGACAAGTACAACTCGAGAGTTCCAGGAACTTTATTAGCAGATACAGCAATTCCAACACCTGCACCGCAAAGGGCGATTCCAAAGTCAGCCCGTCCATTGACGACATCCTCTGCAATTAAGCGACCATAAATAGAATAGTGAGTACGGACGAAATCATAAGTACCAACACCAATGATTTCATGACCTTGTTCTTTTAGGTGTTTTGAAATCTTCATCTTCACATCTGTTACAATGTGATCACAACCGAGAGCAATTTTCATGGGAATACCTCCTAGCAGAGCTTGTTCAGCATATCAATGCGAACTTGGTGACGACCAGAATCATAGTTGTGCTCAAGAAAGGTTTTGACTATTTCAACTGCTAAAATATCACCTGTAATTCCAGAACCAATTGTAATGATTGGAGTAGAATTGTGTCGAATAGTCATCATGGCAGAGTGTTCATCGGAAACAGCGGCGCAGATAATACCTTTAAATTTATTAGCAGGCATAAAAGAATGTCCAAACTTGTCAAAAAGAATAGCACGAGCTTGCTTATATTTTCTAAACTCTGTAATAGCATTGACAGTAGAATCAACGAAATCCGCAGAACCTTGTATAGAGTTGAGGTCAATTACTTCATAACCAGAATGAAGCAGATAGTGTTTGACGGTTTCTTTCAGTTGGAAACCATCTTGGTCAGTAGCTAAAATAACTTTCATAAGAACCTTCTTTAGCTATCCAAAAGCATGCAATGAAATATCATTGTTGACGATATAGAAGATATATTATATCTTCAAATATAGTATAGTCCTTGTAAAATTATTTGTCAAGGATTTATAAAAACTAGTTGAAGAATTTTTTCTTCAGCTAGTTTTGGCATTTATTGATCCAATTTCTGATATCGGTTAAATCATAGTTAATCTCAGATTGATGGGCTACCTGGCTGAGTGTAATAGAAGTCAGGGTTGCAACTAAAGTATTTTCAATAATATCAAGAGAGTTGGTTACGACACATCTTTTAGCCTTTTTACTTTCCTCGTTGCCTAAGAATTTTTTTAGAAGATTTTGACTTTCAAAGATTCGATTTTTTCCTTCTATAGCTACAAATACATCGTAAAAGGTGATTTGGCTGAGGGGTTTAGAAAGAGCAACACCTCCATTTTTCCCTCTAACGGATTTAACCAATCCTTCGTTGTCTAATAGTTTTATAATTTTTTTCAAATAAGAATCTGAAACTTCTAGCCGTTCACTCAAGGAAATTGTATTGATATATTTTCCTTCAGGGAGCTGATCTAACATGAGTAAGACATAGACTGACTGTTCCCAACCTGATGATAATCGCATGTTTGTACCTCCATATAAAAAGATAATCATTATCCACAATTACCAGTATAGTCTTTTTTTGTTTTTTTCTCAATACATAGGAGTTTAAAAAAATAATCTTGGAATTTTTTGATAAATCTCTTGACATTCATTTTTAAAAGAGTAGAATAAAAGACAAAAAATATCATCAATATCTTTTGAAAGAAGGGGAAATAAATGAAACGAGGTTCAAATTTTATTTTTTTGATTTCTATATTACTTACCACACTTTTTATGGGGTCGTCTTTTCCAACTGGGAAATATCTCATAGTAGTTGAAAAGACTCCTCCATTATTACTTGGGGGTGTTCGATTTATTATTGCTGGGTTAGTGATGTTGGTATTATCGTTTTTATTTGGCAAGGGAGGGACTATCATCCCTAAAAGTCAAGGTAGCAAGATAAAGGGGTTTATATTGGTTGTGACTATCGGGCTCTTACAGACAGCTGGAACCATGGGATTTCTTAATCTTGCCCTAGCTCATGATGTGTCATCATCGATGTCTTCTATTATCTTATTTACGAATCCTCTTTGGTTAGCTTTTTTAGCGCATTTTTTGTTAAAGGATACATTGACTATTCAGAAGATAAGTGCCTTAGTATTAGGTGTGGCTGGAGTTGTTATTTGTATTGGACTAGATGTATCTGCGTTTAGTTTAGGTGCTTTGTTTGCTTTACTTGGTTCATTTTGTTGGTCGGTCAATACAGTTGTCACCAAGAAAATTCCTTTTGATAATGGTCCGTGGATATTTACAGCTTGGCAATTGTTATTAGGTGGGGTCTTCCTTTACTTATTCTCAATACCTGTGCATGAAAGTTATAACTTTCTAAATTTAGGATTTTGGGGCTGGGTTTGGTTTATATGGTTAATTATTCCTGCGTCTGTTGGTTCGTTTGGACTGTGGTTTTATAGTCTGGGACAAAGGGGAGCAACAGTAGCTAGCAGTTTCTTGTTTTTAGTTCCAGTATTTTCAACTATCTTTTCTATTATGGGCTTACATGAGCCGTTTACATTAAATTTGGTTCTTGGGGGGTCGATGGTTGTGTTAGCATTGGTATTAGTAAACTGGAAAGTCAAGGGAGAAGAGGAGTAGTCTATGGAAGTTGGAAATGATATTGTTATTCAAAATGGAACATAATGGAGTTTTGGTAATGGTGTAGCTCAACATTTTGATGAGCATGTTAGACAATCCATTCCTTTATATGATGAAGGACATGACCTTGTTTGTCATCTAAGCGATTTTTTTATTCGTGACCATTCCTTATGTTATGAACTAGGCTCTGCAACGGGTAATCTGATTGGTAAATTATACCAGCGTCACAAGTCTAAAAAAGAAGTTCGTTTTATCGGGATAGAAGAGATTCCAGAAATGAATCAGGTGGCACAATCAAAATTT
>CAUQZY010000120.1:0-3031 GCA_963522395.1 uncultured Streptococcus sp. | reverse complement strand
AAATTTTAAAATCTATCTTCTTCGGGATTGTTGAAGGAATTACGGAATGGTTGCCCATTTCAAGTACAGGTCACTTGATTTTAGCAGAGGAATTTATCCAATATCAAAATCAAAACGAAGCCTTTATGTCCATGTTTAATGTTGTAATTCAACTAGGTGCGATTTTGGCGGTTATGGTCATTTACTTTAATAAGCTCAATCCTTTCAAACCGACTAAGGACAAGCAGGAAGTTCGTAAGACTTGGAGACTATGGTTGAAGGTCTTGATTGCAACTTTGCCTTTACTTGCCGTCTTTAAGTTTGATGATTGGTTCGATACCCACTTCCATAACATGGTTTCTGTTGCTCTCATGTTGATTATCTATGGAATTGCCTTTATCTATTTGGAAAAGCGCAATAAAGCGCGTGCTATCGAGCCAAGTGTAACAGAGTTGGACAAGCTTCCTTATACGACAGCCTTCTATATCGGACTCTTCCAAGTTCTTGCCCTTTTACCAGGAACCAGCCGTTCTGGAGCAACGATTGTCGGTGGTTTGTTAAATGGAACCAGTCGTTCTGTTGTGACAGAATTTACCTTCTATCTTGGAATTCCTGTTATGTTTGGAGCTAGTGCCTTAAAGATTTTCAAATTTGTGAAAGCAGGACAGCTCTTGAGCTTTGGGCAATTGTTCTTGCTCTTGGTTGCCATGGGAGTCGCCTTTGCAGTCAGCATGGTTGCCATTCGTTTCTTGACCAGCTATGTAAAAAAACACGACTTTACACTTTTTGGGAAATACCGTATCGTACTCGGAGGTGTCTTGTTGCTTTATAGTTTTGTGCGTTTATTTGTATAATTTGAAAATAGAATAAAATAGGATAGTTCACCAAAAAAAACATTTGGGGAACTGTCCTATTTTTTTAATTGTTTAGTTTATTTTTTATTACCTTATTAAGTCGCCTTGCCCTACGTTTGCCCACGACTTTAAAAGTAAACGAAAAGATTGTATTTAATTTGATTGACTTAAAATTTCTTGGATCAATGATTCATCAAAAATATCTAAGCCGATGGATTGAAGCATAAATTGTAAAAAATAAATCCGATCGACAATTTTTTCGGAAGAATTTTCAAAAATACTCCCTTCAACCCAAAAGTTAGTCAAAAGCAAGATTGTCTCGGCCAC
Organism: uncultured Streptococcus sp.; assembly: GCA_963522395.1. GTDB lineage: Bacteria > Bacillota > Bacilli > Lactobacillales > Streptococcaceae > Streptococcus. The sequence continues at coordinate 1,871 of CAUQZY010000120.1, read as the reverse complement.
TTCATTAGGGAAGGGGATGGGTTGGATGGACTGATCTTCTATTCCTTTTTTTATAATATCTGCAATAAGGGGAGTTCCTATACGCAGATTGTAACGGATAATAGTCAGCATGAATTCTGCATCAAGAGGCGCGTGATTCAACATTTCGTAGTTAGTTTTCTGACTTTTTAAACTAAACTGAAAGGTTTCTTTGAGCTGCTCTTTTCCAGTTAAATGACTGGTGGATTCAAGCCAGTCTAGCAATTCCTTTTCCATCAATTGATAACGCTGTTTTAAAACTGCAAAAAAAATGTCATCTTTTGATTGAAAATGGTGATAAATGGCTCCTTTTGAAATGCTAGCTGTTTGCGCTATGTTTTGTACACTTGTTTTTTCATAGCCGTTGTGAATAAAAAGCTGTGTAGCTGTTGATAAAATTTTTTCAATCATTGCTTGAGATTTTTCTGTTTTTGCGACCATTGATTTCCTTCTCTCTATTTTATTAAATTTATTTTATCAAAAAAAGAAGAAAAGGTAATATTTGAGCGTCTAACAAGCCTCCTTCTTAAGAAAACCACTCTACTTTTTTAATTTTGCTTCTATACGTTTGATGTGATACAAGTTTGAGAGAACTGAAATCCCACCAATGGTCATTATTCCTAAACCATTCCAAGGACTAAACAAAGTAGTGATGAGCCCACCAGTGATTGTAGCATACCCACATTTCACTCCCAAACGAGAATGTCGGATACCGCTCTCTCCTTGTGTTAATCGATAAAGCTGTTCTTTTTGCTGAATTCTTTGCTTTTTAATGGCTTCGTGATGGCGTATTTGTTGTTGACGTACTCGTTGATTTTGTTTTGCAATATAATCGGTTGTTTTTTCTAGTATAGTTTTTTTCATGTTAAATCCTTTCTTTAAAAACCGACCAGACGGTATTTTTATATTTTCTAGTTTAACAAATATAAATGAAGGTGTCAACACTTACCACTTATGAGAAAAAGTTTTTTTTACTAGGAACTATTTGAAATCTATCTTACATTTTTAGTTTTAAGTGCTGGAATTAATACTTAATTAAAATCAAGTGAGTTTCTCTATTAATAAACTGCTCAAAAAGATTATAGTCCAAGTATAAGTTTGGAAATTTACCACCTCTTATAGACATTACTGCTTTTAGGAAAATAGGGAAGGAAATAAGAGAAAGAAGCTTTCTTGAATTAGGAATTTTTAGAGTCTAAAAGGGGAATAATACTGATTCAGCCTGATGCATGTTGGTCAGCAATTTAAGATAGTACCTCAGACTGTTTTAGTGGTTAGCTATCACGATTTAGGAATTATTTTTAAAACAGAATGAGGCTGAAACACTTTTGTTCCAACCTCATTTGATTTAAACCAATGAATCCCCTCAAGGATTTAAAATCCTGTCACTGTAATTCCTAATAGACGGACACCTCTTTCTTTCTCGCTTAGTTCTTCATAGAGTTGCAGGGCTATTTGGCCTATCTGACTAGCATCCTGTGTTTTTTGAGAAAGACTTTTTCGTTTAGTAAGAGTTGAAAAGTCCTCGTAGCGGATTTTCAAAATGACAATTTTTCCAGATTTTTCTTGTTGATTGAGATTGAGAGCGACTCTTTCTGATAGGAGAGTTAGCTCTTTTTTGATATCTTCCTCGGCACGGAGAATCTTTCCATAGGTTTTCTCTTTCCCGATTGATTTACGGATGCGGTTGGATTTGACGGGGGAATTGTGGATACCACGAGCCTTTCGATAAAGGTCATAGCCCAGTCTGCCAAATCGGTCTATTAGGGTCACTTCAGGCACTTCAAGCAAATCAGCGCCAGTAAAAACACCCATTTGATGAAGTCGTTCCACCGTCTTTTTTCCTACTCCAT
>CAUQZY010000119.1:0-3047 GCA_963522395.1 uncultured Streptococcus sp. | reverse complement strand
AGGGCCAGTCCAACACCTGAAAAGACTCCTGCTGCTATCGGAATTCCAACGACATTGTAGATAAAGGCCCAGAAAAGATTGAGCAGAATTCGATTAAAGGTTTTCTTACTCATGTCAAAGGCACGAACCACTCCTAGGAGGTTATTAGTTGTCAACACCAAATCTGCTGACTCGATGGCAATATCTGTTCCAGCTCCCATAGCAATCCCCACATCTGCTACACTGAGGGCAGGAGCGTCATTGATACCGTCCCCAACAAAGGCTACTTTTCCAATCGCTTGTAGTTTATGGATTTCATGGGCTTTTTCTTCTGGCAAGACACCTGCAATGACCTCTTCGATTCCGATCTGATCGGCAATAGCACGCGCCACACCTGCATTGTCTCCTGTCAGCATGACTGTTTTAAGACCTCGTTTTTTCAACTGACTGATGGCAAGCTTAGCATTTTCCTTGGGAATATCTTGCAAAGCAAGCAAGCCTTTGATTTCATTGTCCACAGCCAAGAAAACAACTGTCTTAGCTTCTTTTTCCAGTTCTTCTAGTTTTTCTTGATAAATGCTAGAAATATCCATGCCATCCAGCATTTTAGCATTTCCAAGCAGAACTTGTTTTCCATTGATTTGCCCTGAGACACCTTTTCCGTGCAAGGCTTGGAAATTTTCAACAGTTTGAAACTCAAGTCCAGCTTCACTCGCTCGTTTCACAACGGCTTCAGCCAGTGGGTGTTGAGAAGCTTCTTCCAAGGAGGCTGCCAATCCAAGCACTTCTACTTCGTCGCCGATGATATCTGTTACCACAGGCTTCCCTTCCGTCAAAGTCCCAGTCTTATCAAAGACAAGAGTTTGGACTTTCTGGATTTCCTGTAGAACCATTCCATTTTTGAGGAGAACTCCCATCTTGGCACTGCGTCCTGTCCCTACCATAAGGGCTGTCGGTGTTGCGAGCCCCAAGGCACAAGGGCAGGCAATAATCAAAACCGCCACTCCGTAGAGAAGAGAGGACACAAAGCTAGCTCCAAGCACGACTACACTATCTCTCAACAAGACAAACCAAACCCAAAAGGTCACAATCCCTAAAATGACAACTGCTGGAACAAAAATCCCTGAAACTTTATCAGTCAAGTCCTGAATCGGAGCACGACTTGTCTGAGCTTTCTTCACAAAATCCACAATCTGAGCCAAAACAGTCTCTGAACCAACTTTTTCTGCTCTAAAAACAAGTGTTCCACTATTATTGATGGTTGAACCAATGACGGTATCTCCAACTGTCTTGTCCACAGGCAGACTCTCACCTGTCACCATAGACTCATCAATACTAGAGATACCTTCTACTACGACACCATCAACAGCAATCTTTTCACCGGGACGCACTCGAATCAGGTCACCTACCTTGACTTGTTCCAAAGGAACTTGAACATAGTTATCCTCACGCAAGACTTCTGCTGTTTTAGCCTGCAAGTCCAGCAATTTCTCCACAGCTTGGGAAGTATTTTTCCGCATTTTCTCCTCAAAAACGGCTCCCATAAGAACGAAGAAGAAGATAAATGCAGCACTTTCAAAGTAAACGGGGAGACCAGCGAAGAGGGCAACTAAGCTATAGAAATAGGCCACTAGGGTTCCCAGAGCAACCAAGGTATCCATGTTGGCATTGTGCTTTTTAAAACTAGCCCAAGCACTTTGGATATAAGGACCACCTGCTACTAGCATAATCGGTGTTGTGGCTAAAAAGGTTCCCCAACGCATAACTTGGTGACTAATTCCTCCTGTCGACATCCCAATCATGAGAATCACAAGAGGCACAGTAAAGATACTAGTAATCCAAAAACGCTGTAAAAGTGATAGAGATTTTCGAGTCTTCTCAACTACTGTATAACTTCCCTTTTGCATCTTCATACCACAAGAAAATTCATGTTGACCTAATTCTTGAGGTGTAAAACGAATGACTTTCTCCTCATCTACGCCGATTGGTTCCAAGATGCCTTCTTCTTCAAACAGAATTTCCTTGTAACAGTTTGAAGGTGTAGCACGATGAAAGGTGATCTCAGCAGGAACTCCTTTTTGCAGTTGAATGTGGGCTGGATGGTAGCCTTTGTCTGCCGTGATACGGATTTTTTGAACACCATTTTCAAGACTTGCTTTTACAATTTCAGTCATATCATTCTCCTATTCTACAATCATCTTACCGTGCATCATATTCATGCCACAAGAGAAACCATACTCTCCAGCCTGCTCAGGCGTGATTTCCACTATATACTCTTCCCCCATAGGCAGGTCCGCATGGACACCAAAATCTGGAAAAACAATTTGGTCCAGACAGGGTGAAGGGTCCTTACGGTCAAAGACAATGCGGGCTGGCACTGATTTCTTGAGGATAATCAACTCAGGCGTATAGCCCCCCATGACCTCCACTCGAATCTCTTGGTAGCCGTTTTTTTGCTGGGCCTTTTGTCCAGATTTTTCAGGCTTTTTGAAAAACCAAAACAAGATAAAGGCGATAAGGGCAATACAAATAATGGTTACAATACTATTTAACATGACGTCTCCTTTACATACAATTACATTTTACTTCTGTTACAGCGCTTGATTTCTTCTCAGAAATCACAGCTTCCAAGTCTCCCAAGTCTGCCAGAGTAAAATCACATTCCATAATCAAATCAGCCAACAAGTTCTTAATCCTACGGGAACAAACCTTGTCCTTGATATCTTGGACAAGTAAATCCCGACTTTGGTCCAAAGTTAAAAGGGCTGAATAGACAAAGAACTTGCCTTCTTTTTTCCTTGTCAGACACTCTTTCTCAACCAAACGAGCCAAAAGAGTTTGAATGGTTGACTTGGACCAGTCGAACCGCTCCGCCAGAACCCTGATCAAATCCGTACTGGTCTGCTCTCCTTGCATCCAAATAATCTTCATGACCTGCCATTCTGCATCTGAAATCTGCATAATCACACCCCCTAAATCTACATTTGTCAATTACAGTTATTAGTATACTCCTAAAATCTACATTTGTCAACTATAAAATTAATCTTTTCTTTGAAAAATTGAATTTT
>CAUQZY010000118.1:0-3118 GCA_963522395.1 uncultured Streptococcus sp. | reverse complement strand
GGGGGGGTGTCGGGGGGAATTACCGTGTAATTTCCCCTGACGGTAGGGCAAATTTATTTGCCCGATAACCCTGCTCGATGTAGTTGCGGTAGTGGCTGATGTGTTGGGCGTGCAGTGGGTTATTCACCAGACGGCAACAACTCCCCTCTGCTGAAACCCTAAAGCCAAGTAAACTACGCTGATTAGGTAATGCGAAACTCTCGGGGGTATTCATCTTGGTGACATTATGGGGATTACGCTCTTTCAGTCGTCAAGGTCAAGCCCTACGGGTTGCCTATGGCAAACCTTGACAACTGACCGCTTCACCCCGTCATTTTCACCAAGACGAACGCCCCCTATTGCCGTTTAAAAACGACCAAAAAAAAAAGACCTCAAAAATGGCTTATATAAGATATAAGAAGGGAAACATCGATGAAGTATTGAAAATGCTAGATCGAGATTTCAAAATTGAACATCGAGGCTATCAGAATAGAGCATTCTGAATATCAATAAATTGATAGCCTAGTGTTTACTTTTCAAAGTATTTTGATAATATAGCTATCAATTAGTTGATACGCTAAAGTTTTTTTATGAGCCTACGGATATCAATTTATTGATAACCTTGATATTAAAAAGGGGTGAATTATGGCAACACTTATGGAAAAAGACAGTCTAATCAATGGTATTTCTCAAACTCTCGGCTTGATTGTAATTCAAACGGGAGAGCGTAACGAAGATAGTAACTTATTGGCTGAATTGCGTAATAAGTTATACGCCCTCAATCCCGAAGAAATCAACTATGAAGAACTTTCTAAATTAGTTAGAGAAAAATTTAATAAATACAAATTTTAGGCGGTGAATTATGGCTATTCGATATGAAAGCAACCCATTTACAAAGGATTTAGTAATCCCATTAAAGAACAGACAAGTCCAAATTTCAAGATTGGGCGAAGATAACAATATCGTTATCAATCAAGAAACGGGGGAGTTTCTAGGCGGAACATCGGTTGTCACGTACAAAAAAGTCGATAGCACCCAATTTATTAAACTTTTCACCCAAAATATCAAACTTGCATTTGAATTAACTCAAGCTGGGCAAAAGGCTCTCTACGTATTGTTTTGGACTATGCAAGACAAAACTATGATTAACAAAGATCGGGTAACTTTAGATCAATATACCCTTAAAGACTTTTCTAAGGAAAACCCTGAATTAACCATATCAATAGCCACTTTTAGACGTGGATTAGGTGAGCTAACAAAAGCCAAAATCCTAGCCTTAGCAGAAAGACTAGGCGATTATTTTATTAACCCGAATTTTGTTTTTAATGGCGATAGAGTAGCCTTTACAACTGTTCTTGAAGTTGAGAAAGTAAAACAAATGGATCTAGTTGAAGCTATCGAAAAAAATTCAAACTAAAGGGGTTTTTATGATAATACACGGTATTTCACTTGATGATATAAAGGCTTTATCTGATGTGCAATGGCAAGAATTAGATGAATCCACACGGGAAGAATATGAATTAATTTTAAGCTACGAATGCCTACTACCTAACGACTTTGTTGATAGTAAAAATAGCACTGGTTGTTGGTCAAGCGACTTTATAGCCGAATATGTTGTGACTTAAAAAACAAAACCGCCATTACAGGCGGTTTATGCTAAAATGAATTTTGGGTGTCGGGGGAGCTGATTTAGTTCCTCGACAAGCTCCCCTGATGTGTATCAACTTCGTTCAATTCGAGGTAGAACCGCAACAGAGGACGTTAAAATGAGTTCACTCATTAAAACCGTTCTAACCGTGGGAGCTTGCCTGTATCTTGCCGGATGCGCAAGCACTCGCGGTTTAAACGACACTCAACAAAAAAACGTATGCGTTAATTGTTGTTGCACTAAGTGTAGCGACTAAACCTTAAGTTTTCAACCCTTAGCAATTTCGCTAGGGGTTGTTTTTTTATATTTTCATACCGCCACGCCCAAAAGAACGCTTTTGAGCTTGTTTTTCACGCTCAAGGCGTTTTTGTTCTTCTCGCTCTATCTCATTTTTCGCTTGTAATGCACTTATTTCGCTCTTTATTGCATTTCTTTGTTCTTGCCGTAGTCCAGTGGCGTTTAGGTATAAACCACTCTCAAAACGCTTGTTTTGAGCCTTTAAACGCTCATTTTCGAGCTTGTACTGATAATTGCGATCCGCCACAGGCTGAAAATTCTCTTTGTAAATCCGTTCTTCAATATGAAGTTTATTCTCGTAAATTGGTTCTTGTTTCAAGCCTAAAAACTTGTCCTTATAGCCAATAATTCTAGGCTCAATATCAATTTTAGCTTGTTTCCAAGCCATTTGCCGATTGCGGTCAAATTCCTCAATCTGCTGATGATTATTGATATTCTTGTAGAAATCCCGAACCCTTGTATGTCGTGCCTTAGAACCTTTGATACCACGCTCTAAACCGTGATTTTTAGCGACTTTTTCGTAAAAATCAGTTTGCATAGCCGAAAGCACGTCCGCACCGCCTAGAAACGCCCTACAATTCAATTTATTGCGGTTTCTATCCATTGGGACAACGTGAACATACAAGTGCGGTGTACTTTCATCACGGTGCACGCCTGCGGTAATAATATTTTCTTTGCCGTGCCGTTCTTCAAGCCATTTCAAAGCGTCTTTGAAATACTGGTCTTGCTGTTCCCTTGTTTTTGCGTGCATATCGTCTGGACTTGCGGTTATCAAGTATTCCACGCAAAGCACGCCATTTTTGCGTATTTTGCCGTCCACTTGTGATAACCGCTCATTAAAACGGGCTAATGCTTGTTCCCTTGTCGGTACGGTCATATCATTTTGAGATAACCGACTAGGGTCTGCATTTGGCGTAACTTGATCCCTGTATGCGTGTTTCAGGGATAAATTCACGCCGCCTGCCGTTTTAATTTTTTTCGCTCGAAGTATCGCAAATCCCACGTTGCACCACCTTTTAAAATCGCCCATATTCGCTAAACTGTTGCAACCAGTTTATCAAATATGTACTCACTACACAATTTTTTCAAAATTGTCGTTCGCCCTGCGGGATTTACCGCAAAATATTGCGGTAAAGTTCGGGGGGGTGTCGGGGGGAATTACCGTGTAATTTCCCCTGACGGTAGGGCAAATTT
>CAUQZY010000117.1:0-3135 GCA_963522395.1 uncultured Streptococcus sp. | reverse complement strand
AAATAAAAAAGTAGAATCTGGAATGACATTTCCAGATTTTTTTGATAGAATGAAGGTAAAGAAAACGCTATCAAATAAAGGGGGCTGGTGATGAAACATTTGTTTAAATTCTTACTTTTAGCACCTTACTTTTATTTTGATAACTGGATTGAAAAGGCCAACAGAAATAGTAAATTTTTCCCAATTTTTTACTATTTTTACTGGATTTACATCACCCTCTATGCTCTTTTTAGCCTTGCTTGGACAGTTATTTCAGTTCTGTTTTTCAATATCGTCTTGAGAAATTTGACAGATATCAAGTTATGGGGCATTTGGTTTCTTTTTATTCTGCTAGCTATTGGTCTGAATAGGTCAACTTATTTCTGTTTCAAAAAAATGCTTCGCTTGAGACGAGAACTAGGAAAGTCTAAAGGTGGAAGGCATTGATTTATATTGGTAATAACATTTAATAGAACGAAACTAAATAAAACAATTTTAAAGAGGAGGTGTCGATGATGAAACTGTCGTTTAATTGGTTTAATTTGATACTCTTATTTCCTTGTTTATATTTTTTCTATTGGATAGACAATGTTGACAGAAACAGTAAAATTTTCCCCATCTTCTACTATTTTTACTGGATTTATATTTCCCTTTTAGCTCTGTTTAGCTTGGATATGACAATTTTTTCATTCTTATTTTTCCCTTTTGTTCTAAATCATGAATCAGATGCTAGTGCTTGGGGTTTTGGGTTGCTTTTGATAGTCTTATCTCTAGGCAGCGACTGGTTAGACTATATCTTTTTCAAAAACATGTTTCGCTTGAGACGGGAACTAGGGAAGTCTAAAGCGGAGAGACATTGATTTATATGGTTTTTATTGATAGGAGGTGGCTTATGGAACATCTAAAATCATTTATTACACGCTATTCTAAGGTTTATATTGGTTTAGTCCTGCTTATCTGGCTTGCTTTCTTCTTTCTTCCTTGGGGCAGTCCGATTCTGGGGGGAAAGATTGACCTCTTCAGCATACAGAAAGTCTTGCTAGTTTTTGGCATTCTGTCCATTTTGATGGCCTTGCTGTCCAAGAAAGTCAGTCTCTTTGTTTTTGGACTCATCTGCTGTCTTTCTCTTTGGATTAATCTATTTATTCTATTTGCTCTTTTGCCGATTTTTGGCAATTAAAGTATCATAAAAGTCAGAGAGGTTAGCTTGGAAACTAGCCTCTTTTTCCTTTTCAAAATGGGGATTCTTCCTTGAAAATAATCAGTAATTGTGCTAAAATTAAAAGAACATTCTAAAATATTCGGAATTTAAAGTAAGGAAAAACATGGCTAATATTTTAAAAACAATTATCGAAAATGATAAAGGAGAAATCCGTCGTCTGGAAAAGATGGCCGACAAGGTTTTCAAATACGAAGACCAAATGGCTGCTTTGACTGATGACCAACTAAAAGCAAAAACAGTTGAATTTAAAGAACGTTATCAAAATGGAGAATCACTGGATTCATTGCTTTATGAAGCATTTGCGGTTGTCCGTGAGGGTGCCAAACGTGTCCTAGGTCTCTTCCCATATAAGGTTCAGGTTATGGGGGGAATCGTTCTTCACCATGGTGACGTGCCAGAGATGCGTACAGGGGAAGGGAAAACCTTGACTGCGACCATGCCAGTATACCTCAATGCCCTTTCAGGTAAAGGGGTTCACGTAGTTACGGTCAATGAATACCTGTCAGAACGTGACGCGACTGAGATGGGTGAATTGTACTCATGGCTTGGTTTGTCAGTAGGGATTAACTTGGCTGCCAAATCTCCAATGGAGAAAAAAGAAGCCTATGAGTGTGATATTACATACTCAACTAACTCAGAAATCGGATTTGACTACCTTCGTGATAACATGGTCGTTCGCGCTGAAAACATGGTACAACGTCCGCTTAACTATGCCTTGGTCGATGAGGTTGACTCAATCTTGATTGACGAGGCTCGTACACCTTTGATCGTATCAGGTGCTAACGCAGTTGAAACCAGTCAGCTCTACCACATGGCAGACCACTATGTAAAATCTTTGGACAAAGACGACTACATCATCGATGTGCAGTCTAAGACTATTGGTTTGTCTGATTCAGGGATTGACAAGGCTGAAAGCTACTTCAAACTTGAAAATCTCTATGATATCGAAAACGTAGCTCTTACTCACTTTATCGATAACGCCCTTCGTGCCAACTACATCATGCTTCTCGATATTGACTATGTGGTGAGCGAAGAGCAAGAAATCTTGATTGTCGACCAATTTACAGGTCGTACCATGGAAGGTCGTCGTTATTCTGATGGATTGCACCAAGCCATTGAAGCTAAAGAAGGTGTGCCAATTCAGGATGAAACCAAGACATCTGCCTCAATCACTTACCAAAACCTTTTCCGTATGTACAAGAAATTGTCTGGTATGACGGGTACAGGTAAGACTGAGGAAGAAGAATTCCGTGAAATTTACAACATTCGTGTTATTCCAATCCCAACAAACCGTCCTGTTCAACGTATTGACCACTCAGACCTTCTTTATGCAAGCATTGAGGCTAAGTTTAAGGCGGTTGTCGAAGACGTTAAGGCTCGTTACCAAAAAGGTCAGCCTGTCTTGGTTGGTACAGTAGCGGTTGAAACCAGTGACTACATTTCTAAGAAATTGGTTGCAGCTGGCGTTCCTCACGAAGTCTTGAATGCTAAAAACCACTATAAAGAAGCCCAAATTATCATGAATGCTGGTCAACGTGGTGCTGTTACCATCGCAACCAACATGGCCGGTCGTGGTACCGATATCAAGCTTGGTGAAGGGGTTCGCGAATTAGGTGGACTTTGTGTAATTGGTACAGAACGCCATGAAAGTCGTCGTATCGATAACCAGCTTCGTGGGCGTTCAGGTCGTCAAGGAGACCCAGGTGAGTCACAATTCTACCTCTCTCTTGAAGATGATTTGATGAAACGTTTTGGTTCTGAACGCTTGAAGGGAATCTTTGAACGCTTGAACATGTCTGAAGAGGCCATTGAGTCTCGCATGTTGACGCGTCAGGTTGAAGCAGCACAAAAACGTGTCGAAGGAAATAACTACGATACCCGTAAACAAGTCCTTCAATACGATGATGTCATGCGTGAACAACGTGAGATTATCT
>CAUQZY010000116.1:0-3140 GCA_963522395.1 uncultured Streptococcus sp. | reverse complement strand
TTCTACATATTAAACGACAAATTTCTACATATTAAACGACAAATTTCTACATATTAAACGACAAATTTCTACATATTTAAAATCGCCAACCCTTGCAAATAAAGGCTCTAGCCTATCCGAAAACAAGATAAAAATATAAAATATAAAAAAATAGAGCCTTTCGGCTCTTTTGGGCTTTCAGCCCTATTTTTTTTATGAAAATCAGTGCACCTTTTTCAAAATCCGTGCACCGTTCTTTAAAATCTGTACACCTTTGAACAATAAAAATAAATCTCAACCCTAAATGCAATGCAAAACTTGCTTTTGTGTTGTGTTTAGGGTTCAGCAAATGAGCGTAGCGAATGCGGTAGCAAATAACTAATGGTTTGGTATGGGTAAAGCTTAAAAACGGCTTAAAATGCGTTTTAGAGCGTTTTTTGAAGTATTGAAGTATTTAGGGCTTAAGTTGAAAAATAATCAGGTAGGGCATATAATGGAGAAAGTCGGGAGCAGGTTGCAATCCTGCCCCCTTCCTAGCCGTTAGGCTAATTTAGATAGAACGCTAATCAGCAAATCGAGTATTGCGAGTACCTTCAAGCTGATAGCCCCAACTAGCAAAGCTAGTAACAGGATCAGAGTAATAATTTCTGATGTTTTCACATAAATCACCTCCCTAGCACTACAAGTCTAGGCGACTAGGCTCACACTATTGACGGTAGTGCGAGCCGCCGCCATAGTGCAAGGTGATTTTAACACAAAGACCGCCTAAAAAGGCGGTTTTTTTGTTTCTGTAAATTCGGATAAATCTTGATATGAATTATGTTTCTGATAAAGCCGTCTTGGATATTCATTTCCACCGTCAATCGATAAATTTCCACATTTGCACGTTTTGAAATCGTGAGAATGTTCAGAAGTGATAATATCTTCGCAAAGTAAACACTGAACTCTATTTATTATTAACTTTTTCATTTTGTATTACCTTAATGTTCTTGCATTTGCCGTTAACAATATATTGTTAAATTCAGTTCTAAGTTGTTCTACATTGTTTTGCACTTGATTAAATAGTTCATCATTGACTGATACTTTCTGATCGATAGCTAATTTAAAAAGATTGCCTAATCTATCAATATCACACTTAATCGCCCACATTTTACCTAATTCGGTATCGCTGAAAATTGGGCTTTCAAGGCTCGCAGAAAGCCTATATCTGATTTCTTGCGAAAAGGTAGAATTTTTAGATTGTACGATCTGAACAAGTTTTTTAAAGAGCGGTTGATCTACCATAAATGAAATATCGATTATTTCTAATCGTTTTAATTTCTCAATCTGCTTTGTTGGCTTTGGCTTTTTATCCATAAACGAATAACAAGCTAATTCAATCAGTTGGCTTGTTGTTATTCCTTGACTGTCGGCAAAGGCTTTCATTTCATCGTGCAGATTGCCGTCAATTCTAAAACTCGCTTTCTTTTTCATTGTTTATTCCCAGTATTTCAGCGACTGGGAATAAAATATCAGATTTTTCTAATGCAGGATAGGGATTTTCCCGATATTGTCCGACAATATGCGAAAAAATCCCCCCTGTACTTGCAGTAGGCTCACGGCTACGCCGTAACTACCGCCCTACGCTATCGCTTCGGTTGCTGAATACAAAAATAGCATTAAACAGGCTACGCCAATTTAACGCTATTTTTGCATTTTCAATGATTAGATTTTTCCGATAAAAGATTTATAAATACTGTTCTAGTATAGGAATATCCTCATATTTGCTATTTATACTCATTATTTCTTCTGAAAGAGAGTTAAAATCAATATCATCAGGAGAACTGTCATAAATAAAATTATGAATTTCTCCTAGTCTTAATTCATCATCAGAAAATGGAGCTTGTGGATCAATTCTTAATGTTAATGTTGCTTGAGCGTTTGCAACCAATTCAATTAAAACGTCTTTTTGCATTAAAGTACACATTATAAACCACCTTATTGTTCAATTTTTTTCATAGTTTACTCAACAAAATCTATTTGATTTTTTGGTATTTCAACCAATTCATATTGCGATAGCTTATAACCTCTCTTTTTCAATTCAGTCCAAATATCTCGCTCTTTCCCAAACTTTGATTTATGGCTTTGATTGACCGCTAAAAACTTCGCATAAAAAACCAAATCTTCTAACGCAACATCAGCTAGACCACTATAAAAATCATCTAATATTTTTAGGCAATCTTTAGCATAAACTGAATATTCGTGAGAGCTGAATTTTGGATCTTGAGCGTTAAATTTAACGAAATTACCGTACTTGTTTTTATGCGGAAATGCCGGGCGTTTTTTCACTGGTTTTTCGTATGTAATACTAAACTCAATACCTGTAACTTTTCGCCCTTTTTTTATTGGTTCATACTCAACAAAGAGATCTGATTTTTCGTTAATTTCATTTAACGACGGTTTTATAACCCAACGTTGCAACTCAGCCCACAAATTGTATTTATCTTCAAGTTGTAACCATTTTTTCAAATCTTCAATAGTTATATAGCGTTGCCCAACCCGTTTGTATTGAGTTAGCAACTCATAAAAACGCATTGTATGAACACTCGTAAAACCAGAGATATGATTAAGTTGATATTGGGTAAATTGCCCTTTTAACTGCGTTAAATAAGGCATAATTTCATTGGTTAGGGCTATTCTAAATCGCCCCTCTTTCTTGAAATACGTTTGAGACGACACCCATCTAAATTTAGTAACGTGCCTTTCATCTTCAGTCTTTACCCAACGTTCAGAAATACGCTCAATCGCTGATTTTATTTGCGTATACGCCCTATCTACGTTCACATCAGGAAATTGATTTACAAATTCAGATACCGAAAACTCGAACACTTGCTGATCGCTTTTTGGGTTCATTGTTCCAATCGTTAAAGCTAACAATCTCATTTCGTCCAATGTCAGGCGATAACTAGCCTCAATCAAACTATTCGCTTTCACCACTGTAAGGTCATTTGTCATAAGCCACCAAATCTATGTAAAGAAATTATCTTTCTACATAATAAACAAACTATGTAAAAAGTAAATATGCTTTACATAGTAACGACAAATTTCTACATATTAAACGACAAATTTCTACATATTAAACGACAAATTTCTACATATTAAACGACAAATTTCTACATATT
>CAUQZY010000115.1:0-3214 GCA_963522395.1 uncultured Streptococcus sp. | reverse complement strand
TTCTACCATAAAAAAGTGATTTTCACAAACCTAAAATAGAATATGTTTTGAGGAATGTGGTGTTTAATCAACTATAATTTATTAGTACAATCTCTATTTCTTAGAAATCGTAGTTTTAGTAGAGATTCAAGAAAAAGCCTACTTCGCAGTAAACTTAGTAATGATCTTTAAAGGACAAAAAAGCCACGCTATCTCCATCCATCATATAAATCAAGCGATTTTCTGCATCAATACGCCGTGACCAGACTCCTTGGTAGTCATACTTGAGTGGTTCTGGCTTACCTATTCCTGTAAAGGGATCACGTTGAATATCCTTGATTAGTTTATTGATTCTTTTTAACGTTTTCTTGTCCTGAGTTTGCCAGTAGCAATAATCTGCCCAGGCATCTTCTGTAAACTTGAGTAGCATTCCTCACTCCTCAATAACATGGACTTGAGTGCTTCCAGCACGGACTTGAGCCATTCCTCGCAAGACCTTTTCAGATAGTTCCTTATTTTGAGCGATTCTCAGAGTTTCTTGAATACTATCCCACTCACTCTTTGAAAGAACTACAATGTCCTCATCTGGATTTTTATTAACTACCGTCAAAGGCTCAAATTCATCGTTTACCTTCTTCATGTAGTCTTTTAAATGATTTCGGAACGTTGAGTAAAGAACTGCTTCCATAACCATACCTCGTTTTACCTCTTTTCCACTATTATACACAAAAAGAAAGAAATTGTCAGGAACTTGTACAAGATTTTCTTTTCTATCTATTTATTAGTAAAAAATCTCAAAAAGTCCACCTTTCAGTAGACTTAGTTTGTTTCTATTCTAATCGGTACTCTTCCAAAATTCTGTTCTGCTATACTTGGATTTCCTAGTTGGTAAATCTGGTCTGCCTTTTGAGTCATGACATCCCAAGGTTCTTTGCCAATTCGGCTGACTAGACTGACCTGACCTTTCAAAGACTTGAGATGTTGTCTGCCTTTTTCAGTAAATCCAAGGACATGAATGGCTTCTGGCAAGTCATTTTCTCTAGCCTGCACCAAGATATAGGTCAAGAGGCGTCTGACACGCGCCTTGGTGTAGCGTTTGGTGGTAACCGCATCGACCAATTCGTCAACAGACTGGACTGTTTTAATAGCCTCTTTAATGCGCACTGCCATTTCTTGATTGACCTGATAGATAGTGGTTAGGTCTGGATTGGACAATATTTGATAGCGGAGCAAGGGAAAATAGTCTTCCCAGTTCACCTTACTGGCCTGCTCAAAAAGGGTAACAGAAGGCATAAAGCGTTCTAAGAAATCTTGGTCCTTCTGGTGCTGACGCAGGGCTGTCGCCGAGGCAAAGT
The DNA here is from genome assembly GCA_963522395.1 of uncultured Streptococcus sp. GTDB lineage: Bacteria > Bacillota > Bacilli > Lactobacillales > Streptococcaceae > Streptococcus. The sequence goes on along the minus strand of CAUQZY010000115.1, from coordinate 1,880 downwards.
CCACATCTTTATCCACAGAATGGTAACCAGCCCCCTGACGCTGAATCGGATGCATCTTGATATTTCGTCCTGCAACTGCCTTGGCATAAGCAAGAGCAAGAACATGATTGGGCGTATTGCCAGAAAAATCAAGACCAGCAAATTCCTTCCACATGGCTTGGGTTTTCTGGGGATAGGAAAGGGAATCAGGCAGATTTTCCACAAATTTCTCCATCTCAGCACCTTGTTCTGTGTATAAGTCAGCGATTTTCTGGTAATCTAGAACTTCCTCCGTACCAAAGGCTAAGTTATCAATACCCAGCCGAGCCAAGATATCCACAGCTCCTTGGCCAAAGAAATCTGCCGCCTGAACACTGACTAAAAAGGGCAATTCCACTACCAAGTCTGCGCCATTTTCCAGTGCCATCTGGGCCCGTGCCCATTTATCCACAATAGCAGGCTCTCCACGTTGCATGAAATTTCCAGACATGGCTACGATTTTCAGCCCCTCTGCCTGTTCCAGCAGGTATTTATGCCCATTATGAAAAGGATTAAACTCCGCGATAATACCTGTGATAGTCATGATAATCTCCTACTTCTGCGCGACAAAAAACCAACGGGTACTTGTCTCTGTCGGCTCCTTGTCCTCAAAGTCTGCATAGAGTTTGAAGGACTTGAATCCAGCCTGTTCCAGCAAAATATCATAGGTCAAGACCTCATAGGTCCGCTCCTCATGCACTTCATCGTGACGACTAAAGGAGCCGTCCGCTTCCTTGACAAAGAAAGTCAGCTCATGCACGATGGAGTGAGGCGCCGCATCCTCGTAGGTATCCCAGAGCATTGCAAAATCTTCTGCATTTTCATGATAAGAATAGCCTGGAAAAACTTCGTCTGTCTGGTAGGTCGAATGCACATCAAAGATGAAAACTCCATCTTCATTAAGGGCATTATACACTTCCTTAAAAACATCCCCTACTTCCACCTCATCCTGCATATAGCAGATAGAGTCCGAATAACAAGTGACGAAATCATATTGACCCACCTTGGATAAGTCCAACATATTGCCTTCAATAAAATCAATCTTTTGCTTGGCTGAAGAAGCTCTCTTCTCCGCAATCTTCAACATATCCGCACTCAAATCAAGACCAGTCACATCAAAACCAGCCTGAGAGAAGCGCACCGATTGAATTCCTGTCCCACAAGCCAATTCCAAGAGTTTCTTTCTCTCCTTGTTCTTAGGCAAATGACGCAGCGAAAAATCCGTCCATTTATCGTATAAACTATCATCCATCACTGCATCGTAAACAGCCGCAAAGGTTTCATAAGTTGCCATAATCATGATACCAAGAGCCTCCATGGCAAACACCACTCGCTCTTTACCTTTCCATCAATTTTCTAAAATAAGCAAAGAAACCCAGTTGACTACAACTGAGTTCATCTTCTAAGCAAGAGCTTCTGAAATATCTACTGAATTCGCCTCATGCCATAGTTTTTCTAGATTATAGTGAGCACGCATTTCTTCTGAAAAGATATGCACAACGACAGCACCGAGGTCCAGCAAGACCCAGCCTCCAGCCGCATCGCCTTCGACATGACTGCCTTTAAAGCCTGCTTGAGCTACTTTTTCACGGATATTGTCAGCGATAGCATCCAACTGACGGCTATTCATTGAACTAGTAATAACAAAGTAATCCGTCACGCTAGTCAAATCTTGTACGTCAAGTGCGAGAATATCCTCCGCACGTTTCTCATCAGCCGCTTTCACGACTAGTTCTAGTAATTCTTTTTCGTTCATTTAGTCCTCTTTTAAAAAATATTTTTATAATCTAGGACATCTGCAAAGCGATCCTCCCAAATGTCCTCATAAAATTCATTTATCGTTTCTGCTGGAATGTCATCCC
>CAUQZY010000114.1:0-3275 GCA_963522395.1 uncultured Streptococcus sp. | reverse complement strand
AACCATTCGTACGTGATAAAGATGCTATCCAAGCCGTTCTTGTCGTTGCTGAACTCGCTGCCTACTACCGTTCACGCGGTTTGACACTTGCTGATGGTATCGAAGAAATCTACAAAGAGTACGGTTACTATGCAGAAAAAACAATCTCTGTTACCCTTTCAGGTGTCGATGGTGCTGAACAAATCAAAGCAATTATGGCTAAGTTCCGTAACAATGCTCCAAAAGAATGGAACACAACAGCTATCACTGTCGTAGAAGACTTCAAGGCTCAAACTGCTACTGCTGCTGACGGAACTGTTACAAACTTGACAACTCCTCCAAGTGATGTGTTGAAATACACACTTGCTGACGGTTCATGGATTGCCGTTCGCCCTTCAGGTACAGAACCAAAAATCAAGTTCTACATTGCAGTTGTAGGTGAAACAAACGAAGAATCACAAGCTAAGATTGCTAATATCGAAGCAGAAATCAATGCTTTTGTAAAATAAAGTCCTATAAAAGATGAGACTAACCAATCTCATCTTTTTTTCGTATCAAATCTAAGCAATTTTAGAAACTTTATGGCATACTAGACTTATCAATGAAAGCGAGGTAATCTCATGGAACAATTTTTAGATAATATCAAAGACCTTGAAGTCACTACAGTTGCGCGTGCGCAAGAAGCTCTTGATAAAAAAGAAACTGCAACCTTCTTTATCGGTCGCAAAACTTGCCCTTACTGCCGTAAATTTGCAGGTACATTGGCAGGTGTCGTAGCTGAAACCAAAGCTCACATCTACTTCATCAACAGTGAAGAACCAAGCCAACTCAATGAGTTGCAAGAATTCCGCTCACGCTACGGAATCCCAACTGTACCAGGATTTGTTCACATTGCAGATGGACAAATCAATGTCCGTTGCGACTCTTCAATGTCAGCACAAGAAATCAAAGAATTTGCAGGATTGTAAAAAAGCCACTCATCGAGTGGTTTTTAAATGGTCAAAATTGCGTTTTTTCAATCAAATCTTGTATCATTCTATGTAGTTCTTCTATCTTCTCAGATTGCTTCTCAAGTAGTATTCTCTGACTAGATAATTCATCTTGGAGTTTATCAAGTTTTATCTGTTCATCTGGATTATCTTTTACAAAAAAGTTCGTCAAGGCACTCGTTAACATTCCTATTGTTCCAATACCGACAAGCATCAGTAAAACTGCTATCCATTTCCCAAAAAGGGAAACTGGAACAATATCACCATAACCAACAGTAGTTACTGTCACAAGAGCCCACCAGAAACTATCTAAGAAGGATTTTTCTTCAACTACAGATAAAATTGAACTTCCTACTAGAACGATAAAGATATTAACATATAAGATATAAATCAGACCATTTGTCCGTAAGAATCTACTAATTTTTCTTTCTAATTTACCTGTAAGTCCAATTATTCTAAGTAAACGAGTCAGTTTCAGTAATTTTGTCACCCTTGCTAAGCGGAAGATACGCCCTAATCGAAATACTGTAAAAATAGCATTTAAAGGGAGAATAGCCAATAAATCAAAAATATTTTCTAGAATAAAATGCCATTTTCTTTTAGTAGTGAAAAAGCGCCAACTATAATCAACTACAAAAACACCCCAAATTACTAAATCAATAATACTATAAGGCGGATTGTCCAAATCAATCATCTCAGCAAATCCAAGTAATACCAGAATAACAGAGATTAAAGCCAGTAAAATAATTGTTGTATCATAATAATCTGCAAAAAACCATTTTTTCTTCAAATTTTTACTATCCTAACTTTCTATACTGTTATTACTCAGCTTTAATTCAATAAATATCTCTCCGATGACCAACTTCTAAAGTAGCAATGACTAATTCATCATCTACAATTTGTACGATAACTCGATAATTACCAATTCTATAGCGCCATTGACCAACGCGATTACCAACCAAAGCCTTTCCGTGTCGTCTCGGGTCTTCCAAAACATTGGTTTGTAAATAGTTTGTAATTATCTTCTGCGTATAACGATCCAATTTTTTCAATTGCTTGATGAAACGTCTTGTTGGAACTAATTTATACAAATTATTCATCCTCCAAGCCTAAATCATGCATCATTTCTTCCCAAGTAATGGGTTCAACTCCTTTTTCCAAGTCTTCTAAATACTCTTGATAGGCTAAATCTGCCACACGAGCATCGTATTCATCTTCTAGAGCTTCAAGAGTTTTGGTGCGGATAAGTTCCGACAGGGAAACTCCTTCAAACTTAGCCATTGCTTTCATAAATGTTTTATCAGCTTCAGAAACTTTTAATGTAATAGTAGTCATCTTTTGCACTCCCTTTTTTAATAGTAACACCATTGTATTACTTTTTAGGTGTTCAGTCAATATAAAAAGAACACCTTCTTAGCGTTCTTTCTATATCTCTGTCAATGGTGTTGCGGTATCTGGTGAGGTATCATAAACCTTAAAGTCTACTCCGACTCCCAGATCAGCTTGTGCTAGCTGATTGACCATGGTCATGTGAGCCAGTTCCTTGATATTATTTTCTTTAGATAAATGTCCAAGGTAAATCCTCTTAGTACGATTTCCTAGCGTCCGAATCATAGCTTCAGCACCGTCCTCATTAGAAAGGTGACCAAGATCCGATAGGATTCGTTGTTTGAGTCGCCAAGCGTAAGAACCTGCTCGCAAAATCTCTACATCATGGTTGGACTCGATAAGATATCCATCCGCATTTTCGACAATCCCTGCCATACGGTCACTAACATAACCTGTATCTGTCAAAATGACAAAACTCTTGTCATCCTTCATAAAGCGATAGAACTGCGGTGCGACTGCATCATGGCTAACACCAAAACTCTCGATGTCGATATCTCCAAAGGTTTTGGTTTTACCCATTTCAAAGATATGCTTTTGCGAAGAATCTACCTTACCCAGATACTTGCTATTTTCCATAGCCTGCCAGGTCTTTTCATTGGCATACAAATCCATACCATACTTGCGAGCTAACACACCCACTCCATGGATATGGTCTGAATGCTCATGCGTAATCAAGATAGCATCCAGATCTTCTGGTTTGCGATTAATTTCAGCAAGTAGGCTGGTAATTTTCTTACCAGACAAGCCTGCATCCACTAAAAACTTCTTTTTGGGGGTTTCCAGATAAAAGGAATTTCCGCTGGAACCCGACGCTAAAATACTGTATTTAAAGCCTGTTTCACTCATTCTAGTCTTCTACTTCGTCCTCCCATACTTCTTCTTTCACTGCATCCTTATCATAAGGGAGCACAATGGTGA
>CAUQZY010000113.1:0-3282 GCA_963522395.1 uncultured Streptococcus sp. | reverse complement strand
ATGTGGATATAATACCGCTATACTCTGGAACTTCTGTAACAAGTGAGTCGCCTCCATTCACGCCACCTTTAAACTCTGGCTTAACGACAGTAGGAGCTGGAGAATCTCCTAATGTGGATATAATACCGCTATACTCTGAAACTTCTGTAACAAGTGAGTCGCCCCCATTCACGCCACCTGTAAACTCTGGCTTAGCTACTGTAGGAGCTGGAGAATCTCCTAATGTGGATAGAACACCGCTATACTCTGGAACTTCTGTAACAAGTGAGTCGCCTCCATTCACTCCGCCTTTAAACTCTGGCTTAGAGACTGTAGGAGCTGCAAAGTCACCAGATGTACCTAAAATACCAGAATCTTCTTTTCCACTATCTTTTTTTGGATCTAATTTCCCAGCTAAATCCTTATCCGAATCCTTCTTAGAAGGTTCCACTTCTTTATCTTCCACATAGACAGGATCTTTTGGTTGACCCTCAATATAAGAACGAACCCAATCCAACTGCTCTTTTGATAAAACCAAACCACCACTACGGCTTCCTACAACACCATTTTGGTGAACTCCAATTAAAGCACCTTTATCATTATAAAGACCACCACCAGACGCTCCAGGTTTCGTACCTCCATAGCTAATTCCCTCTATTCCAGAACCGAAGTCTGTAGTTCCTACTACTTTGCTATCTAAAACTGGACTTAGCTTGTTATCTGGAAAACCATAGACCGAAACTGAATCCCCCTCTGCAACTTTCGAAGATTGTTTTACAACCTCTACAGGAGTTACTCCTTTTACTGCTTCTTTTAACCGAACCAAAGCTAAGTCATTTTTAAAGCCAAATACAGAGTCTTTCTTATTCCAATAAACAATATCATCATCTGAAAAATTCACAGACAACCCATTCGGTAAAGTTGCTTTATACACTGTATTGGTACGACCAGATTTAGTAACTACCTCAGAACCTTTAACTGTTAAGAAATTATGAGCGACTGTTAACACCAAATTTGGTGCAATTAAAGTACCTGACCCCGACCCATCTGGCGTTTGAATGTGCGTTGTAGCATAGAAATTTTCTGAGCCATTCGGAGCTTGTAATACCTCTTTACTAGGTACAGGTAAGTTCGATTTACCACTCAAATCGACTTTACCAACTTCAGTTCTTGCAAAATCCGAAGAAGACGTTGATGGAGGAGTTACCGGATCTACTACCGCTCTTATAATTGTATCTCCTAAAGCTAACTTACTAACATATTCATCAGACCAAGTAGTATCACTTGCTAGTTTGTTAATTGGCACTCCGTTATAGGATACCACTTTAGCTGTTGGGGAAGTTGCTATTAACTGTTTGAAGTCTGGATTTTGTCTTAAATGAAAATTCAAGCCACTTCCAACAGGACCTTCCTGAACAACCTTATCTGAAATCAAACGAGTTCCTTTAGTATTTTCCACTCGAAGTAGAACACGACCTTTTTCTTCACCTTTTACTAAAGTAGCTCGACCTTTTTCATCAAAACTATATAAAGCACCGTCAATCTCAGACTCTACATCTTTTAAAGCTATATGATTTTCATCATAGTAGTAACGGTTTGCACCATCTGTATACCAACCTTTTATACCATATTTATCAATCATTGACTGAATCCAAGCTCTGTGCTTTTCCGTAAAGATAGTACCACCGCCAATACGCTCACTCTCAGGAGCGTTTGAAGTATTTGTTCCGTGCTGGTGGATACCGACTACCTCTCCCTTATCATTAAACAAAGGAGCACCTGAAAAACCTCCTAAAGCTGAGGAATGATAAGTGACTGCACCACTCTCTTTATTGATACTGCTCACAGTTGTTGAGACTGAGTAAGCCTTACCGTCTTTCAATCGAGCTTTATTTTCTTTACTTAAATTTGGAGTAGAAAAATCATTGGGATATCCGACCATAGTGATTTTATCACCAGTAGAAACCTCTTTATGACTCAACTCTCTTGAAGAGTCTTCTCCCCCTGTCATAGCTTCTACAGGCTTTTTAGTTACCACTACTGCTAAGTCATTGCTATAGTCTTTACCAAAGTCTTTGCCGTTATACAAGTGAATAGAGTCTTTTTCAAGAGCTTCTGATACCCCTGAAGTAGGTACTTTATTGCTTTTCTCCTTTTCCGAGTTCATTACAACATAACTACGAGCAGACTCCCCACCACGCAAGACCGCAGACTTATCCTCTTGGTTTTTATCATAGTAGTTATGAGCTACTGTTACCATCACATTCGGCGCTACGAATACACCACTGCCAGACGCAGTTTGTTTTCCACTTGTTCCGCTATCATAAGTGGTATAAGTCATAGCAACACCTTCTGCAGATTTACTATGAACATCCACATCTTGAATATCGCTACCACCTTGAATGACATCAGCATAAACAACCCCGCCACCAATAACTGGTAACTCTGGTGCAGCTAAGCCAATCACCGCTGATAGTGTCAAACAACCAACCAAACCATAAGCTTTGGATTTACGAAATTTCCCTAAACCCTTTAAACATATAAACATATATTACCTCACTTTAACTTTCAAAGTTAATTTATCCAAGTATATTCTAAAAAATAAAAATAGCCATAGATTATTTTGTTCCTTTACAAATGCTATTTAAGTACTGCATCTACAGGAATATCGTTTTTATAAGATATTATCCTAATCAGAAAAACTGAGTTATACATAAACTTATATATAAATGTTCATTTGTAGCGAAACTGTATATTTTCTTATAAATTATAACACATTTCACAGACGCTTTCCAATGTATTGAAAGAACTTATACCAAACTAGATAGCAAAATGAATTGTTTTACACCAAGGTCAAGAAAAAAACTCATACTCAATGAAAATCAAAAAGCAAACTAGGAAGCTAGCCACAGGCTGCTCAAGACACTGTTTTGAGCTTGCAGATAAAGCTGACGTGGTTTGAAGAGATTTTCGAAGAGTATGAATTTCAAAGTATATGTGAACTAGAATATTTGCTGACTAGACTCTATACAAAAAGAGAGCTACTAGACTCTCTCATTCATCACTTCACATATTTAAAAGGAATCTCGCTACCACATAGCCAGTTGTAGACTTGGTCATTGACAAAGACATTCATGGCTTCGTGGGCATACTCAGGCATGATGCGATAGGCTTTATCACAGGTCAGACGGTTGTAAATCGCAAACTGGGTAATAGGGTAGCAAACATCGTCGTCCAAGCCCGTAATTATCTTAACCTCACCTTGGATACGATGAGCGAGATTTTTCACATCGATATAGGCCA
>CAUQZY010000112.1:0-3361 GCA_963522395.1 uncultured Streptococcus sp. | reverse complement strand
AGAGAGGTTCACTGGCACTGATAACGGAAACCACCAAAGGAGAAACCAAGGACACAGCCTTCATGGAAATAAAAAAAGCAAAAGCCGTCCCAAAGAAAGCGATAATGAGACAAATCAAGATGCTCCAAATATCAGGAGTAAAGGAAAGCTGGTAAACCGGCGAGAGGACATTGCTAAATAAACCTGCCAAAATCATCCCCCACCCAACTGTGGGAACAAAACCGTAGCGCTTAGCAAAAGGCTGAGGTAGGATAACATTAAACATAACCCCCATAGCGCTCAGCAGACCTGTCACAAGCGCTAGTGGTGTCATAGATAACTGAGAGAGATCTCCCTTTGTCGCCATCAGGCCAACACCCAACATGGCAACCAAAACATAAAAAATAGCGCTTTTTGACGCTCGTTTTTGATAAACCAAGCGATTGTAAAAGAGGATAAAAACAGGACTGATAAACTGTAAAATAGTCGCTGTCGCTGCATTTGAGTATTCTACGCAGAGATAAAAAAAATACTGAACTGAAAAAATCCCCAAAATAGCATAGGCTAAAAAGGGTAGGTAATTTTTCTTATCTCGCCAAATATCTAGCACTTGCGATTTTAATTGCATTGCAGACCAAATGAGCACAAGACTCCCTGCCAGTGTCAAACGCATAGAGGTAATCCAGCCAGAGGACACTTGATAATGAGTAAAGAAATATTCTCCTAAAATTCCACAGATTCCCCAGATTAAGCCAGATAGGAGCGAATAAATGGTTCCTTTAACAATCTTTTTCTGATACTGATTCATACCTTTATTGTAACACGAAAGGAAAAAAGAAAAAAGTGGCAATCCATTGATTAGCCACTTCATTTAGAAAAGTTTAAAGAACTTATCGTCTCGTCGTTGAAGAAGAAGGTTTAGTATCGCTTGAATTGCTACTGTTGCTAGAACTACTACTTGAACTGTTATTCGAACTAGTACTTGAGCTAGAAGGAGTTGGCAATGTGCTAACGATACTTGACCAAGCATTTTGATAATCTGACTCACTTCCTCCAATAGCAAAGTGATAGCTTGTCGTAGGAGCTCCCGCCTTGTTAGCCCAATAGCTCGTTACAGTAGAACCTGAAAGATCAACTGTTTTTCCATTAACGGATACTTTGCCTGGCTTCTGCCCTGTAGATCTGAGAACCTGAGATTGAGTCACACTAGAGTCAAGATTAAAGCGTTCATTGCCCCAAACACCAGGATCAGCCTGTTGGATAGCATTGACCAAGTAAGCCATATATTTGGCATTTCGATAATGCCCAGCTCCCTTAGCCATTGGGCGGTTATCATCATGCCCTAGCCAACCACCTAGAGTCAATCTTGGTGTTGACAGCATAAGCCACATATTTTCATCTTCATTGGTTGTACCAGTCTTACCAATCCAGTCTGCACGAGCTAAGCTTGAATTAATAGAAGCCAAGTCTGTTTGGAAACTTGAAGTGATTCGAGATGAAATCACCTCACGAAGCAAACTCTGCATAATTGTTGCTGTTGCCTTCGAGTACACTTGAACTGGCTTGTCTTGGAATTCATAGATTACTCTACCGTCAGATGATTCAATCTTAGAAATCACATGTTTCTGATGATAAACACCGTTATTAGCAATTGTTTGATAACCGTTGGTATGCTGGGCAACTGTGACTTCAATCCCACCGCCCATAGGCAGACTTTCGATACCATACTCTGGAATCTCGTAACCCATTTTCTCCATGTAACCCTTGACATCTACACCCTTCTCACGAAGCATGCGATAAGTCCAATAGGCTGGGATATTCCATGAATAGTTCAAGGCTTCACCCAAAGTCATCATACCTGTACCTGGACTGTTTACATACATGATAGGATTTCCATTAGAGAATTTTGTCGGATAATTGGACAAGATACTAGCGCTTCCCATCAAACCTTGGTCAATGGCAATACCATAGGCCAACAAAGGCTTGGTTGTAGAGGCTGGCGAGCGCTTAGTGTCAAAGGCGTGATTGTTTTGGTTTGTCTGGTAATTACGACCACCAACAAATCCTAGAACAGCCCCCGTCTTATTGTCCATCAAAACATTCCCTACTTCAGGCTGCCCAGTCGCATCATCTACCAAACGACCGTAGTTAGCAACTGCATTTTGCATGGCGTTATGGATTTTTTTATTGATCGTTGTAGTGATTTTGTAGCCGCCATTACTTAGTTCCTGCTCCGCTCGCTCATGATAAGCCTTTTGAACCGCTTCCTTTTTCAACTCTTGGCTAGAAACATTGTCCTGTTGAACTAAATAATCATACATGCGGTCTGTCGCTTCAGCCATAGCTGTAAAGTAGAGATAATCTCTCGAAACGGCATTGATAGTTCCTGATGGCAAGAAATCTTGTTTGAGATTATAATCCTTGTACTGGTCGTATTCTTCCTGAGTCAGAGCACCCGTACGGTACATGTTGTAGAGAACATCCTTGGCCCGCTTCAAACCAAGCTCTAAGTCTTCATCACTCTTTAACTCTCCAGTATTTTCATAAGGGGAATAAGTAATCGGACTCTGTGGCAAACCTGCTAGGAAGGCAGCTTGGGGAATACTCAGCTTGTTGGCATCGATACCGAAAATCCCTTCAGCAGCTTGCTGGGCACCTGCAATATTCTGTCCTTTATGATTTCGACCAAAGGGAGCAACGTTGAGATAGGTGGTCAAGATTTCATCCTTGCTCATGTTGCGTTCCAAGGCAAGGGCATCGACAATTTCTGTAGCCTTACGAGCCAAAGTAGGAGCATCTCCGACCACTTGTTGCTTGATTAGCTGTTGAGTCAAGGTCGAGCCCCCGCTAGATGAGCCCAAACCTGCAAAGGTTCCCAAAGTCGCCCGAATCACAGCTTTGGGCACAACCCCATTATGTTCAAGAAAATGTTCATCCTCAGTAGCAACAATAGCCTTTTTGAGATTGTCCGATATTTCCTCAGATGAAACAGAAGTTCTCAATAGGTCACTCTCGATAGAAGCAATGACACTCCCATCTGCATAAACAATTTCTGAGATGGAAGAAATATTTTTAACCTGCTTGACCAAGTCCTCCGATTGGGGAACCTTGGCCTTGTCAAACAAAGCAACTCCATAACCAAGAGCTACACCAGCACCAAAAAGCCCACCGATAAAGCCTAGAATAAAGAGAGTATTCAAAATTCCCTTAATAGCAACTAAAATGCTACCTAGGATAGCCAGAACTTTCCCACCTGTCCCATCCGACTTCTTCACTTCTGAGACTTTCTCTGATTTTCTATGATTTATTTTTGATTTTACTCGCTGGAAAAATTCCAGCATTTTTCGTTTTAATTCATTTAATTGATTTTGCATGGATTTCC
>CAUQZY010000111.1:0-3384 GCA_963522395.1 uncultured Streptococcus sp. | reverse complement strand
GTACAGGAACAGTAACAGAACCGAATAAGAAACCATCACAACCAGTGGATGTAACCACACCAGCTCGTAAGACACCAACAGTAGATGTTGAACAAGATCCTAAGACAGGTGACGTTACAGTAACACCTAAGAAACCAGATGGCTCAACATACCCACCAGGAACTAAGGTAGAAATCCCAGGTAAAGATGGTAACCCAATCACAGTAACAATCGGTGAAGACGGTAAAGGTAAAGTACCAAACAGTGAATTACCAGACGGTAAAGTACCAGGAACAGCTAAGATTACTGAACCAGGTAAACCAACAGTTGAAGTTCCTGATGTAACAACACCAGGTAAAGTCACACCATCAATGCCAACAGATACAAATCCAGTTGCACCAGTGACACCTGATACGCCAGTCAAACCTGACACTAATGGAGGTTCTGGTCAAAATACACCAGCACCAGCTACTCCAACTCCAAATGCAGATCAGGTAGATACTAAGACGACTGTTGATAATGGAGCTAAGTCAAATGATTCTCAAAATGTATTGCCAAATACAGGAACAGAATCAAATGCTGCTCTTGCATCTCTAGGACTTCTTGGACTATTGAGTGGATTTGGACTTGTAGCTCGCAAGAAAAAAGAAGACTAAAAATTTAGTCAAATGAACATTCATTCTTTTGTATTTTAACAACGAACTAGATTGATTCTGATAGTTGTGTTATCCATAAAATACAAAGAATGATTAGATAAAGAAAGCGAACAATGCTAGGATTTTGTTAAACGGAATTCTAAGTATTGTTCGCTTTTTGTGGTATAATAAGACTATGCAGAAAAAACCAACGTCAGCCTATGTGCACATCCCATTTTGTACCCAGATTTGTTATTATTGTGACTTTTCAAAGGTTTTTATCAAAAATCAGCCGGTAGATAGTTATTTGGAACATCTACTAGAAGAGTTTCGTTTTTATGATATCCAAAAGTTGCGGACCCTATACATTGGTGGTGGGACACCAACAGCACTATCAGCTCCGCAACTGGAGGTGTTATTTAAGGGCTTGACTAAAAACTTGGACTTGTCTGTCTTGGAGGAGTTGACCATTGAAGCCAATCCAGGCGACTTGGACGCGGATAAGATAGCTGTGTTGAAGAACTCGGCTGTCAATCGTGTTTCGCTAGGTGTGCAAACTTTTGATGACAAGATGCTGAAAAAGATTGGGCGCAGTCATTTGGAGAAGGATATTTATGAAAATATCGACCGTCTGAAACTGGCTGGTTTTGACAATATCTCTATTGATTTGATTTATGCGCTGCCTGGTCAGACCATGGAGCAGGTCAAGGAAAATGTGGCTAAGGCCATTGGGCTGGATATTCCCCATATGAGTTTGTATAGCTTGATTTTAGAAAACCATACGGTCTTTATGAATCGTATGCGACGAGGGAAATTGCCTCTGCCTAAGGAAGAATTAGAAGCGGAGATGTTTGAGTACATCATCGCTGAGCTGGAGAGAGCAGGTTTTGAACATTATGAGATTTCTAATTTCTCCAAACTCGGTTTTGAAAGTCGTCACAATCTCATGTACTGGGACAATGCTGAATACTATGGCATCGGTGCTGGTGCATCTGGTTATGTCAATGGTATTCGCTATAAAAACCATGGTCCGATTCGTCATTATCTGAGTGCAGTTGAGGAAGGCAATGCTCGCATCACAGAAGAGCACCTGAGTCAAAAAGAGCAAATGGAAGAAGAAATGTTCTTGGGACTCCGCAAGAAATCAGGGGTCTCGATGGCGCGATTTGAGGAAAAATTTGGCCGGTCTTTTGCTGAATTATATGGCGAAATCGTCAGAGACTTGGTTCAAAAAGGTCTCATGCAAATAGAGGGTGACCGAGTGCGCATGACAAAGAGAGGTCTCTTTTTGGGAGATACCGTAGCAGAACGATTTATTTTGGAGTAGGATCATGGGCTTAACTTATCAAATGAAAATGAAAATTCCTTTTGATATGGCTGATATGAACGGTCATATTAAACTTCCAGATGTGGTTTTGCTATCCCTACAAGTTTCAGGGATGCAGTCTATTGAACTAGGAGTCGGTGATAAGACTATTTTAGAAAACTATAATTTAGTCTGGATTATCGCAGGCTATGATATTGAGGTGGCTCGTTTGCCTCGTTTTGCGGAAGAAATCACCATCGAAACGGAAGCCCTGAGCTACAATCGACTCTTTTGCTACCGTCGCTTTACCATTTATGATGAAGCAGGGCAGGAACTCGTCCACATGATGGCGACCTTTGTTCTCATGGACCGAGACAGTCGAAAAGTCCAAGCAGTAGAACCTGAGATTGTGGCTCCTTACCAATCTGAGTTTTCCAAAAAATTGCTTCGAGGACCTAAATATCAAAGTTTGGAAAATCCAATCAGCAAGGCTTACCATGTTCGTTTTTACGATTTGGATATGAATGGCCATGTAAATAACAGTAAATACTTGGACTGGATTTTTGAGGTCATGGGAGCGGATTTTTTGACCCAATATATCCCCAAGAAAATCAACCTCAAGTATGTCAAGGAAGTTCGACCAGGTGGGGTGATTACATCGGCTGTTGAGCGGACTGGACTGGAAAGCAAGCATGAGATTACAAGCGACGGTGTTACCAATGCACAGGCTATTATTACTTGGCAAGAAATAGAAAAGGATTAGGGAGAAATAGATGAAATATAAAGGCTATTTAATTGATCTAGACGGAACTATTTATAAGGGGAAAGATCGAATTCCAGCAGGAGAGGCTTTTGTTCATGAATTGCAAAAGCGGGACATTCCCTATCTCTTTGTGACTAACAATACAACTCGCACTCCAGAGAGTGTTCAAGAGATGTTGGCTCAGAATTTTAATATCGATACGCCCCTATCGACTGTCTACACAGCGACTTTGGCCACCATCGACTATATGAATGACTTGGGACTGGAAAAGACAGTCTATGTCATCGGAGAAGCAGGTCTCAAGGAAGCCATCAAGGCGGCTGGTTATGTGGAAGACAAGGAAAATCCTGCCTATGTGGTAGTAGGCCTGGACTGGCAAGTCGACTATGAAAAATTTGCCACAGCAACTCTGTCTATCCAAAAAGGTGCTCACTTTATCGGAACCAACCCTGATCTCAACATCCCGACAGAACGAGGACTTTTGCCAGGTGCTGGTTCACTGATTACGCTTCTTGAAGTAGCAACACGAGTGAAACCTGTTTATATAGGAAAACCAAATGCCATCATTATGGACAAGGCAGTTGAGCACTTAGGTTTGAAACGCGAAGAGTTGATTATGGTTGGAGATAACTATTTAACTGATATTCGAGCAGGGATTGACAATGGCATTCCAACGCTCTTGGTGACGACAGGTTTTACCA
>CAUQZY010000110.1:0-3403 GCA_963522395.1 uncultured Streptococcus sp. | reverse complement strand
ATAAATAATTTTCTGCGACGGCTGCATCTCCTGGATAGGCTTCTTTCTTGCCTTGGACGATTTGGTAGCAATCGGCTCCCTTACCAGCGATAATAACTGCATCTAATTCGTGATTTGTGCTAGCCATCGCTGCCTTGATGGCTTCTTGGCGATCCGCAATCTTTTCAACAGGATGATTGATATAGCTACTAATTTCATCCGCAATGGTCATTGGGTCTTCATAGTTGGGGTCATCAGCAGTCAGAAAGACTTGAATCTCAGGGTGTTGATTGAGGAGGAGGCCAAAGTCTTTACGACGGCTTTCTCCTTTATTTCCTGTTGAACCCAGAACCAGAGCAATTTTTCCAGTTTGATGAGTCTCTACAACCTTGATTAGTTTTTTGAGACTGTCACCATTGTGGGCGTAGTCGATGAAGACTTTAGCTCCATTTTTCTGAGTGAGGACTTCCATACGACCAGGAACTCGGGTTGTAGCGATTCCTTTTTTGATGTCCTCAAGACTAGCTCCGAGACGGAGGCAGGCAAGTCCAGCAGCAACTGCATTTTCTTGGTTGAAGTGGCCAATCAGTTGGATATCATAATCTCCAGCGAGTTTACCTGTAGCTGAGAAGCTAAAGGCTTTGGAATTCTCGATTTGGTTATCAGATTGGCTACCATAGAAATCATGGTCTTGATTTTCCACTTGTTCTTTCAAGACAGAAAAGTGGTCCATGTCACTGTTAATGATGACTGCTCGGCTATTTTCCATCAAGAGACGTTTGTGGTAGAAGTAGTCTTCAAAGCTAGGGTGTTCAATCGGGCCGATATGGTCTGGGCTGATATTGAGGAAAACTCCCACATCAAAGGTTAGACCATAGACGCGCTTGACCAGATAGGCTTGACTGGATACCTCCATGATGAGGTGAGTACGGTCATTTTGTACAGCTTGATTCATCATGTCAAAGAGGTCGATGCTCTCAGGGGTTGTCAATGCAGACTTAAAGAAAGTCTTGCCATCTAGAGTTGTGTTCATGGTAGACAACATAGCAGGTCGATGCCCTTGAGATAAGATGTTATAGGTGAAATAGGCTGCTGTTGTCTTACCCTTAGTACCAGTAAAGGCAAGGAGTTTAAGTTTTTTCTGTGGATTGCCATAAAACTCCATGGCAATCAAACTCATGGCTTTCTTGATATCACTGACGATAATGGCAGGAATACCAACCTCATAGTCTTTTTCAGCAACATACCAACCGAGCCCTTGAGAGATGGCTGAAAGCAGAAATTCCTTCTTAAAGGCAGCACCCTTGACGAAAAAGAGGCTCTTTTCTTTGGCCTTGCGGCTGTCATAGCAGATGGTGTCAAACACGATATCGCTATAGTTGTAGTGGTAGTGTCCCTGGTCGATAATCTCGCGGAAGAGACCATCTTTCTTTAATATATCTAATACGGTTTCAATCTTTATCATACTTTCTATTGTAAACCGAAAGTCGCAAATTTACAAGTAACAAGGAAAAGTTTATAATGGAAGATAAGGAACTTTTTCCTAGTTATCAAAATTGAATGAGGAATCTATGTCGCACGAAAACAATCACCAGCAGGCCCAGATGTTACGGGGGACTGCTTGGCTAACGGCTAGTAACTTTATCAGTCGTCTACTTGGGGCCATTTATATCATCCCTTGGTACATCTGGATGGGGTCTTATGCAGCTACAGCCAATGGTCTCTTTACTATGGGCTACAATATCTATGCCTGGTTCTTGCTGGTTTCAACAGCAGGGATTCCAGTTGCGGTGGCCAAGCAAGTTGCCAAGTACAATACCATGAGAGAAGAAGAACATAGCTTTGCCCTGATTCGGAGCTTTTTAGGCTTTATGACAGGACTAGGCCTAGTCTTTGCTCTGGTCTTATATGTCTTTGCCCCTTGGCTAGCAGACTTATCTGGCGTGGGCAAAGACCTGATCCCAATCATGCAGAGTTTGGCTTGGGCGGTCTTGATTTTCCCATCTATGAGTGTTATCCGAGGTTTCTTCCAAGGAATGAATAACCTGAAACCTTATGCTATGAGCCAAATCGCTGAGCAGGTCATTCGTGTTATCTGGATGCTTTTAGCTACCTTTATCATTATGAAGATTGGTTCAGGAGATTATCTAGCAGCGGTTACCCAATCCACCTTTGCTGCCTTTGTCGGCATGGTAGCCAGTTTTGCAGTCTTGGTTTATTTCCTTGCAAAAGAAGGATTACTCAAAAGAGTCCTTGAAACAGGAGATAAGATTAATAGTAAGCGTCTTTTGGCCGATACCATTAAGGAAGCCATTCCTTTCATTCTGACAGGGTCTGCCATCCAGCTTTTCCAGATTCTGGACCAGATGACCTTTATCAATAGTATGAGCTGGTTTACCAACTACAGCAATGAGGACTTGGTTGTCATGTTTTCTTATTTCTCAGCCAATCCTAATAAAATTACTATGATTTTGATTTCTGTTGGGGTTTCGATTGGGAGTGTCGGTTTGCCGCTTTTGACTGAAAACTATGTCAAGGGGGACTTGAAGGCGGCTTCTCGTCTGGTTCAGGACAGCATTACCATGCTTTTCTTATTCCTGCTACCAGCAACAGTTGGAGTGGTCATGGTAGGGGAACCTCTTTATACAGTCTTCTATGGCAAGCCAGATAGTTTGGCTATGGGCTTGTTTGTCTTTGCAGTTTTGCAGTCTACTATTTTAGGCTTGTACATGGTCTTGTCTCCAATGCTTCAGGCCATGTTCCACAATCGCAAGGCAGTTCTCTATTTTATCTATGGTTCCATTGCCAAGCTAGTCTTGCAACTTCCAACAATCGCTCTCTTTCACAGTTACGGACCCTTGATTTCCACTACAATCGGTCTCATTATTCCTAACGTCTTGATGTATCGGGATATTTGTAAGGTAACTGGTGTCAAGCGCAAGGTGATTTTGAAACGAACCATTTTAATCAGTTTGTTAACTCTTTTCATGTTTCTAGTAGTTGGGACATTGCAGTGGATTTTAGGATTTGTCTTCCAACCAAGTGGACGTTTGTGGAGTTTCCTATATGTAGCCCTTGTCGGTGCCATGGGGGGAGGAGTTTACGGATTCTTGAGTCTCCGTACCCGTTTGTTGGATAAGGTGATTGGAAAAGCCCAAGCAGATCGCTTACGAATCAAATTAAAGTTAACTTAAAAAACATTTATAAATAAAAGGGATAATTTGAACGTTTCTACCATGAAATGCTTGAATTATTCTCTTTTTTATTAATTTGTAGAATAATAACTAAAGTTTGTAGATAGTAATTTAATTTTTCTTAATTTTTACTTAAAAAACTATTGACTAAATAAAACTCAAGTTGTATAATAAGACAAATATTTAAATCAGGAGGTTCTGGAGATGAAAAAGTCTAAAGCCAAGTATGC
>CAUQZY010000109.1:0-3549 GCA_963522395.1 uncultured Streptococcus sp. | reverse complement strand
AGCTTCACCTTGACGTCCTTGTTGACCGTATGCGTCGTGAGTTCAAAGTTGAAGCAAACGTAGGTGCTCCTCAAGTATCTTACCGTGAAACATTCCGTGCTTCTACTCAAGCACGTGGATTCTTCAAACGTCAGTCTGGTGGTAAAGGTCAATTCGGTGATGTATGGATTGAATTTACTCCAAACGAAGAAGGTAAAGGATTCGAATTCGAAAACGCAATCGTCGGTGGTGTGGTTCCTCGTGAATTTATCCCAGCGGTTGAAAAAGGTTTGGTAGAATCTATGGCTAACGGTGTTCTTGCAGGTTACCCAATGGTTGACGTTAAAGCTAAGCTTTACGATGGTTCATACCACGATGTCGACTCATCTGAAACTGCCTTCAAGATCGCTGCATCTCTTGCACTTAAAGAAGCTGCTAAGACAGCACAACCAGCTATCCTTGAACCAATGATGCTTGTAACCATCACAGTTCCTGAAGAAAACCTTGGTGATGTTATGGGTCACGTAACTGCTCGTCGTGGACGTGTAGATGGTATGGAAGCACACGGTAACAGCCAAATCGTTCGTGCTTACGTTCCACTTGCTGAAATGTTCGGTTACGCAACAGTTCTTCGTTCTGCATCTCAAGGACGTGGTACATTCATGATGGTATTTGACCACTACGAAGATGTACCTAAGTCAGTACAAGAAGAAATCATTAAGAAAAACAAAGGTGAAGACTAATCAGTCCTCGCTATAGAAGGAAGTCACTTAGTGGCTTCCTTTTTTGTATAGTTCCGAAAAATTTTATAGATTCTGAAAATATGAACTCATAAAAATTTACATATAAAAATGAGTTAAAGAAATTTGCGGAAGAAATATATAATTATCAATAGAAATAAGTTGAAAAAGAATATAAATTACCTTTTAAAACTTATAAAAACAATAATAATATTCATAAATAAACGTTAAAATAGAAAATTCAGAAAATTTCTTCTTTTCTCTTGAAAAATTTTGAAAAAATGGTATGATAGTAACAAGTTATTTTTAAGAGAAGAGAAAGGGGAACAATGGAGAAAATCAGTTTAGAATCTCCTAAGACGGGGTCGGACCTAGTTTTGGAAACACTTCGTGATTTAGGAATTGATACCATCTTTGGTTATCCTGGTGGTGCTGTCTTGCCTTTTTATGATGCGATATATAATTTTAAAGGCATTCGCCATATTCTAGGGCGCCATGAGCAAGGTTGTTTGCATGAAGCTGAAGGTTATGCCAAATCAACTGGAAAGTTGGGTGTTGCCGTCGTCACTAGCGGACCAGGAGCAACCAATGCCATTACAGGGATTGCAGATGCCATGAGCGATAGCGTTCCCCTTTTGGTCTTTACAGGTCAGGTAGCGCGAGCAGGGATTGGGAAGGATGCCTTTCAGGAGGCAGACATCGTGGGAATTACCATGCCAATCACTAAGTACAATTACCAAGTTCGTGAGACAGCTGATATTCCGCGTATCATTACGGAAGCTGTCCATATCGCAACTACAGGTCGACCAGGGCCAGTTGTCATTGACCTACCTAAAGACGTATCTGCTTTAGAAACAGACTTCATCTATTCACCAGAAGTGAACCTACCAAGTTATCAACCGACTCTTGAGCCAAATGATATGCAAATCAAGAAAATCTTGAAGCAATTATCCAAGGCTAAAAAGCCAGTCTTGCTTGCTGGTGGTGGGATTAGTTATGCTGAAGCAGCTGCAGAATTAAATGAATTTGCAGAACGCTATCAAATTCCAGTGGTAACCAGTCTTTTGGGACAAGGAACGATTGCAACGAGTCACCCACTCTTCCTTGGAATGGGAGGCATGCACGGGTCATTCGCAGCTAATATTGCCATGACGGAAGCGGACTTTATGATTAGTATTGGTTGTCGTTTCGATGACCGCTTGACGGGGAATCCTAAGACCTTCGCTAAGAATGCTAAGGTTGCCCACATTGATATTGACCCAGCCGAGATTGGCAAGATTATCAGTGCAGATATTCCTGTAGTTGGAGATGCTAAGAAAGCCTTGCAAATGTTGCTAGCCGAACCGACAGTTCATAACAATACTGAGAAATGGATTGAAAAAGTCACTAAAGACAAGAACCGCGTTCGTTCTTATGATAAGAAAGAGCGTGTAGTTCAGCCGCAAGCTGTTATTGAACGAATTGGTGAATTGACGAATGGAGATGCCATTGTGGTAACAGACGTTGGTCAACACCAAATGTGGACAGCCCAGTATTATCCCTACCAAAACGAACGTCAGTTAGTGACTTCAGGTGGTTTGGGAACGATGGGATTCGGAATTCCAGCAGCAATCGGTGCTAAAATTGCTAACCCAGATAAGGAAGTTGTCTTGTTTGTTGGGGATGGCGGTTTCCAAATGACTAACCAGGAATTGGCTATTTTGAACATTTACAAGGTGCCAATTAAGGTGGTTATGCTGAACAACCACTCACTTGGAATGGTTCGCCAGTGGCAGGAATCCTTCTATGAAGGTAGAACGTCTGAGTCAGTCTTTGATACCCTTCCTGATTTCCAATTGATGGCGCAAGCTTACGGTATTAAAAATTATAAATTTGACAATCCTGAGACCTTGGATCAAGACCTTGAAGTCATTACTGAGGATGTTCCTATGCTAATCGAGGTAGATATTTCTCGTAAGGAACAGGTGTTACCAATGGTACCAGCTGGTAAGAGTAATCATGAGATGTTGGGGGTGAAGTTCCATGCGTAGAATGTTAACAGCAAAACTACAAAATCGTTCAGGAGTCCTCAATCGCTTTACAGGTGTTCTATCTCGTCGTCAGGTTAATATCGAAAGCATTTCTGTTGGAGCAACAGAAGATCCGAATGTATCGCGTATCACCATTATTATTGATGTAGCTTCTCATGATGAAGTGGAGCAAATCATTAAGCAACTCAATCGTCAGATTGATGTGATTCGCATTCGAGATATTACAGACAAGCCTCATTTGGAGCGCGAGGTGATTTTGGTTAAGATGTCAGCGCCAGCTGAGAAGCGAGCTGAGATTCTAGCGATTATTCAACCTTTCCGTGCAACAGTTGTAGACGTAGCACCAAGCTCGATTACCATTCAGATGACAGGAAATGCTGAAAAGAGTGAAGCTCTATTGCGAGTCATTCGACCATACGGTATTCGCAATATTGCTCGAACGGGTGCAACTGGATTTACCCGCGACTAAAAATCCAACTTAAATTTGTTAAACCAGCTTAAAAGGCAATAAATAATAGAAAAGAGAGAAAAAACTATGGCAGTTCAAATGGAATACGAAAAAGATGTTAAAGTAGCAGCACTTGACGGTAAAAAAATCGCCGTTATCGGTTATGGTTCACAAGGACATGCGCATGCTCAAAACTTGCGTGATTCAGGTCGCGATGTCATCATCGGTGTACGTCCAGGTAAATCTTTTGACAAAGCAAAAGAAGATGGATTTGACACTTACACAGTAGCAGAAGCTACTAAATTGGCTGATGTTATCATGATTTTGGCACCAGACGAAATCCAACAAGAAT
>CAUQZY010000108.1:0-3644 GCA_963522395.1 uncultured Streptococcus sp. | reverse complement strand
AAACTAGGAAACTAGCCGCAGGCTGTACTTGAGTACGGCAAGGCGACGTTGACGTAGTTTGAATTTGATTTTCGAAGAGTATTAAATCTAGTTTTACTAGATTATCTGGCTCTATCTATTTATTCGGAAAAGAGACGAAAAAACCTGAGAATTATCTCAGGCTTGATTATTAAATCTTTTTCTCAATACCAAAAAGTGGAGAAAGTGGGCGTTTTTCATGGATACGTACAATAGCATCCCCTAGGAGATGAGCAATCGAAATCTGCTCAATCTTATCAATCAAACGCTCTTCTGGCAGATAGATGGTATCCAAAACAACCAATTTCTTAATAGCTGATTTTTGGATATTGTCCATAGCAGGACCAGAAAGAACTGGGTGCGTACAGCTTGCATAGACTTCAACAGCACCAGCTTCCGCAAGGGCATCTGCCGCATGACAAATCGTTCCAGCAGTATCAATCATATCATCAATCAAGATACAAGTCTTGCCTTCAACCTTACCGATGATGTTCATGACTTCACTGGTATTCATCTTATCAACGCTACGACGTTTATCGATGATAGCGATAGATGTTTTCAAAAATTCTGCCAACTTACGAGCACGAGTCACCCCTCCATGGTCTGGGCTGACAACCACATAGTCAGAACCAACCATACCACGACGCTCAAAATAATCCGCAATCAGAGGAGCTCCCATCAAGTGATCCACAGGAATATCAAAGAATCCTTGAATCTGCGCAGCATGCAAGTCGATTGTCAATAAACGATCCACTCCAGCTACTTCAAGCATATTTGCGACAAGTTTTGAAGTGATTGGCTCACGCGCTCTCGCCTTTCTATCCTGACGTGCATACCCATAGTAAGGCATGACAACATTGACAGATTCTGCACTCGCACGCTTCAAAGCATCTACCATAATCAAAATTTCAAGCAGATTGTCATTTACAGGCGAACTAGTTGATTGTAGGATAAAGACGTGTTTCCCACGGATTGATTCTTCGATGTTGACCTGAATCTCTCCATCTGAAAATTGGCGAACACTTGATTTCCCCAACTCTATCCCAATCTCCTGCGCCACACGTTCTGCCAATTCTTTGTTAGAAGAAAGGGCAAACAGCTTTAAATCAGAAAAAGACATGATTTCCTCCGGTATATATGTATCGCTTGTGCTTTTCACAAGATTTTTCTATCTACCATTGTAGCGCTTTTTGCACTATTTTTCAATCAAAAATAAAAGAAGGGCACCATATTTGTACCCTTGCATCATTCTTTTGAAAAATATTCTAGTTCATCAACTCATTGTGCTTCTCAACAAAACGATAAGCCTGATAAAAACCATAGAGAGTAATAGCCGTAACCACTGGAATCGCTAAGGGCAACTCTGTCTCCAATTCAACAAAAGGAGAGTTAAACAAGAAATGAGTTCCCAAGGCTAAACCTAGGAAAATAAGCCCCTCTTTCTTGCCAACCTTCTGTCCTTTATAGGCTCTGTAAAGCAAGTAAACACCTACTACCGCCAGACCTGAAAAAGTCCAGTGAGAGGCAATTCCTGAGATAATACGCTCTAAAATTCTCGAAATAGTAAAGTCAAATCCCTCTGGAAAATCTGTACGAATGTAGCCAATATCCTCAATCATTTGGAATCCCAAACCAGAAGCAATGCCTAGTAAAAACAAGGATTTTAATTTTCGAACAGGAACCAAAGCTAAAACAAAGACAAGTGGCAACAATTTCAAGGGTTCTTCTACCAAAGGAGCCACAATAGCACTTTCAAAGGCATTTAAAAATGTACTATCTGGGAAAAGAACGCCCAGCAAATCATGGATATAGGTATTAGCAAAGCTAGACAACCAGCCTGAAAGGAACATCCCACCCAATAAAGACAAAATCAAGGCTTTCTTTGGCAATTCCCATTTTTTCCCAATACGGAAAAGGAAATAAAGAGCCGGAATCATGTAAAAGAGAGCTAGAAAGATAGAAACTCCCATTAGTCCATATTCCGCAGCTGACATCGAACCATCCGTATAGTAGATGGTTTCATACTGTAAACCAATACATAGCAATAAGATAAAAATAAATAAAATGCTGTTTCTCTTCATACACTTTCTTTCTACATTTAATCCCTACAGTTTTACGACTGTCATCCTTCCTGTATCCACATCGTAAACTGCACCTGAAATAACAACATCATCTGGGATTAGAGGAGATTCCTGTAGCAATCTCATATCCTCACGAACACTTTCATCAATGTCTTGAAAAGGCAAAAAGTCCTTGTCAGAAACATCCACTCCTAGTTCTTTTTTCAAATACTCCTGAAAAGGACCATTTTCAAATGTCTGTGCACCACAGTCTGTATGATGGAGCACCACAATTTCCCTTGTTCCCATTTGTTGCTGGGAAATCACAAGCGAGCGAATCATATCCTCCGTCACTCGACCACCCGCATTCCGCAAAATATGAGCATCTCCCAGAGCCAACCCAAGAGCTGGCGCAACGTGTAAACGCGAGTCCATACAAGTTACGATTGCAACCTTGGTCTTTGGTTTGATTGATAAATGAAGATCTCCATGCAGTTCTACATAGGCTTGATTGGCTTTTAAAAAATTTTCAAAATAGGACATGACAACTCACTTTCTAGTCTATCAGATAATTTGAACACCAAATTATTTATATCCTATCTTACCATCTTTTCTTTGTCTTGTCAGTTGTCAACCTTCATATAAAAAAACTGGGACAGAGACATCCAGCTTCTAGCTTGGGCTTCTGTCCTAGTTTTATTTTTATGAACCTTTTTGGATATACTTATTGAGCGATCCTGCAAAGCTCTGAAGATTGAGACTTTGTACGTAGACCTCACCAGTTCCTCGGAAGGTATTCACCACTCCTTCGCCTGTACCAATAGACTGCCAGAAGCTATTTTCTAAGTGGATATTATAGTCCAAAGATTGACTCCAAGCCACCACATGGGCATTGTCAATGGTTATTTCTTGGTTTTGTAGCTCAATTTTCTTGATAGAGCCAAAAGCATTGGCCAAGAGAGTTCCCTGGCCTTGGGTAGTCATCACAAAGAGACCGCCTTGCCCTCCGAACAGAGCTTTACCAATAGACTGACTCTCCATAGTATAGGAAGCTGTACCATCAAGAGCTAGAAAAGCCCCATCATTCAGTCGATATTGTTTTTCACCTAGTTCAAGAGCAATTACTTGCCCAGGAGTATCTGGTGCTAGAGCAAGGTTCCCGTTATCAGACTCTGCTACAGCTTGAGTAATGAAGGTGCTTTCACCAGAAACCATTGAACGTCCTACAGCTTTAACAAAACGTCCCAAACCTGAACCGCTAGCATTGAGCTGGGTATTGAGACTTACGTTAGGCGTGTGGTAAACCATACTACCTCGCTGGATATAGACGGTTTCTCCTTGATTGAGTGACAACTCTACCAAAGGAAATTGCATATAACTGTCCATAGAAAATTTCATAAGAAATTCCTCCTTGTTTTAATAAATGTTAGCAATAAAATAATTAGTCATCTAAAGCTGACCATAACTATTAGGAGAATACCTTTTTCAAGACTTCCTGAATCGTTGTCACCCCAATGACCTGAATTTCCTTAGGCGGAGTGATTCCTGTCAAGGAATTCTTAGGTA
>CAUQZY010000107.1:0-3647 GCA_963522395.1 uncultured Streptococcus sp. | reverse complement strand
CACCTTTTGCTAATTCATATACATAAGTTACGTTTTGTGGTGTTTCTGTTACTTTACCACTTTCTGTTCCTTCTGTACGTGCTGGTACTAGGTTGTATACTTTCCCACTTGGCGTTGTAATCTTACTTGGTTTCAACGCTTCTGTTGCTGTATTGAAGTCTTTTCCTGTTGGTGCAGCTTTTTCTGCGTCCTTAGGTGTTTCGTAGCCTTCGATCTTGTTACCTTCAGTATCTTTGTAAGTTACTGTTACGTCACCTTTTGCTAATTCATATACATAAGTTACGTTTTGTGGTGTTTCTGTTACTTTACCACTTTCTGTTCCTTCTGTACGTGCTGGTACTAGGTTGTATACTTTCCCACTTGGCGTTGTAATCTTACTTGGTTTCAACGCGTCTGTTGCTGTATTGAAGTCTTTTCCTGTTGGTGCATCTTTTTCTGCATCTTTTGGTGTTTCGTAGCCTTCGATCTTGTTACCTTCAGTATCTTTATAAGTTACTGTTACATTACCTTTTGCTAATTCATATACATAAGTTACGTTTTGTGGTGTTTCTGTTACTTTACCACTTTCTGTTCCTTCTGTACGTGCTGGTACTAGGTTGTATACTTTGCCACTTGGCGTTGTAATCTTACTTGGTTTCAACGCGTCTGTTGCTGTATTGAAGTCTTTTCCTGTTGGTGCATCTTTTTCTGCGTCCTTAGGTGTTTCGTAGCCTTCAATCTTGTTACCTTCAGTATCTTTGTAAGTTACTGTTACGTCACCTTTTGCTAATTCATATACATAAGTTACGTTTTGTGGTGTTTCTGTTACTTTGCCACTTTCTGTTCCTTCTGTACGTGCTGGTACTAGGTTGTATACTTTCCCACTTGGCGTTGTAATCTTACTTGGTTTCAACGCTTCTGTTGCTGTATTGAAGTCTTTTCCTGTTGGTTGATCTTTTTCTGCGTCCTTAGGTGTTTCGTAGCCTTCGATCTTGTTACCTTCAGTATCTTTGTAAGTTACTGTTACGTTACCTTTAGCTAACTCATACTGATAAGTTACAGTAATTTCATTTTCTTCTACTTTACCAGAAGCTGGTTTAGATCCATCCAATAATCCATCACGTTCAGCAATTAGTCGGTAAACTTTACCATCTGCTGTTGTAATCTTAGATGCTTTTTTGTCTGAAACAGCGTAATCAGAATTTACACTAGCATTTGTTACAGGTTTTAATCCATCAACTGTTACTTCTTCTGTTGAATTATTTGGCATTGTTGCAGTTCCTGCGATTGGTTGTCCATCTTTATCAACGTATTTCACATTTACTGCTGATTTTTTCTCTTTATAGACGAATGTTACTACTTTATCAGCTTCCGTTACTGTTCCTGTTTCTGGTTCTGATGTATTGTATACTCCATTATTTTCTGTTACAAGTTCATATACTTTTCCATCTGCTGTTGTGATCTTAGTCGCTTTTTTCTCAGCTACTTTATTATCATAGCTTGTACCTAATTCTGCTTCAGTGACTGCTTTTACGCCATCTGTTGTTACAGTTTCAGTTGTATCACCTGGCAATGAAGCTGTTCCTGCTAGTGGAGTTCCTTTTTCATCTACATATTTAACTAGAACATTACCTTTAACTTCTTCATATACATATGTTACTTCAAGTGTTTTTCCTGCTACTACTTGTCCTTCCACAGTACCAACGTTTTCTCCGTTTGTTACGACTGCTTCTGCAGAGTAAGTTACGTTAGTTGTAGTAGTACCTGCTTTTGTAACTAGTTTATATTTCTTGTTGTTAAATTCAATTGTTGCTGGTTTTTCATCATTTTCAGCTGCATTATAGGCTGTTCCTGGTTTAACATTTGTTGAATCTTCTACAGCTGGTTTAATTTCAGTACCGTCAGTATTAATGTATTTGATGACTACTGAACCTGCTTTTTCGTAGACATAAGTTACTTCTTTTGTTTTACCTTCTTCTACTGTTCCAGTAACTGGTGCTGAGTCAGCTTTTACTCCATTATCAGTAGATACTAGGTAATAAACTTCTCCAGTTGCTGTTGTAATCTTATTCGGTTTGTTAGCTGGAGTACTTGCATCATAATTTGTACCATTTGATACATCTGTTGCATTTGCAACTGCTAAACCTTTTTCTCCAACTTCTGTTGCAGATGTTGCATTATCAAATGTTAATGCACCTGTTAATTTCGTACCATCTGATAATTCATATTTAGTCACTACACTTCCTAGTAACTCATATTGGTAAGTTACAGTGATTTCGTTTTCTTCCACTTTACCAGTTGCTGGTTTAGATCCTGCTTGTAAACCATCTCTATCAGCAATTAGTCGGTAAACTTTACCATCTTCAGTTGTAATCTTCGTAGCTTTTTTACTTGTAACATCATAGTCAGATTTAATACTTGCATCTGTTACAGGTTTTAATCCATCAGCCGTTACTGTTTCAGTTGAATCGCCAGGCATTGTTGCAGTTCCTGCAATTGGACGACCTTGGCTATCTACATATTTAACATTAACACCAGATTTTTTCTCTTTATAAACGTATGTTACTTCTAATGTTTCAGCTTTAACACGTCCTTCAACTGCTGCAGAGTCTTTCTTAACTCCTGTTGCATCATATTGAATATCACCTTCAGTTTTTGCTTCAGTTACTAGTTCAAAGATTTTACCTTCAGGTGTTGTAATTTTGGCTGGTTTATTAGTTGCATCTGTTACATTATATTGTGTTCCAGTAACAACATTATCTTTATCAGTACGATCATCTTTAATCTTATTACCTTCTGTATCAATATAGTGAACAACTACGCTTCCTTTTTTCAACTCATAAATATACGTAATTTCTTTATTTCCTTCAGCAACTGTACCAGATGGTTCTGCTTTTGTAGCTTGGTTTACATTTGTTCTTACACCATTAGCATCATATTGAACATTACCGTCTGTCTTAGCAGTAGTTACTAATTCATAAACTTTTCCGTCAGCTGTTTCATAACGAGTTGGTTTATTTTCTGAAGTTGTAGTATCGTACGCTTCTCCAGTTGGAACATTATCTTTAATAACCTTGTCTGCTAAACCAAATCCTCTACCATCAGTATCTTGATATTTAACTCTTACAGTACCTTTGGCTAATTCATAGACATAAGTAATCTCTGTAGTACCCTCTACTAAATTACCGTACTCTCTTGGTGTGTTTGGTTTCACTGTTCTAAAGTTATAGATTTTTCCATCTTCCGATGTAATCTTATCAGGTCTGAATTTTTCTCTTTTCTCAGCCGGAAGAGCACCTATGTTATAACTTGCTTTATTAGGTCCATTAAGCTCTGTTCCGTCAACATCAGTGGCATTACGTAGTTTTTGACTTGATACATAAGCCTGTTTAGCTTTAATTTCATTACCTTCTGTATCTACATAATTAATATTGATTGAACCTTTTTTAGCTTCATAAAGAACTGTATATTCTTTATTTTCAATAATATCTCTTGATACAGTTACTGTTACTGGTGAATCTTGCCCAGCAGGAGTATAAGTAATATCCATAGTAAATGCTTCAGTTACTGGTTTTATTGTAGCATCTTTCTTATTACTGATTGCAGGTAGAGTAGTACTATTACCGGCACTATCTTTCGCTACAGTTGTAACGTTTTGACCAAATTCT
>CAUQZY010000106.1:0-3759 GCA_963522395.1 uncultured Streptococcus sp. | reverse complement strand
TCAACTTTGATACCTTTAGCACCTAAACGCATTGCGCTTTGTACCGCACGTTTCATAGCACGACGGAACATTACACGACGTTCTAATTGAGAAGCGATGCTATCTGCAACTAATTTTGCATCTAATTCCGGTTTTTTCACTTCAGCAATGTTGATTTGAGCCGGAACGCCAGCGATTTGAGATACTGCGTTACGTAATTTTTCAACATCTTCACCTTTTTTACCGATAACGATACCAGGGCGAGCTGTGTGAATTGTTACACGAATACTTTTCGCTGGACGCTCAATAGTAATACGTGAAACCGAAGCGTTTGCTAATTCTTTAGTTAAGAATTTGCGTACTTTGAAGTCACCGTCAAGATTGTCGGCGAAATCTTGTGTATTCGCGAACCAAGTAGAGTTCCAAGGTTTTACAATACCTAGGCGAATACCATTTGGATTTACTTTTTGACCCATTGCTATTCCTCTACTTATTAACGATCTGACACAACCACAGTGATGTGGCTAGTACGTTTTAAAATACGATCTGCACGACCTTTAGCACGTGGCATAACACGTTTCATGCTAGGACCTTCGTCAACGAAGATTTTAGCAACTTTAAGATCATCGATATCTGCACCGTCATTGTGCTCTGCGTTTGCAATAGCTGATTCTAAAACTTTCTTCACTAAAGCTGCTGCTTTTTTGTTAGTGAAAGTTAAGATTTCTAATGCTTGCGCAACTTTTTTACCACGAATTAAATCGGCAACTAAGCGAGCTTTTTGGGCAGAAGTGCGAGCGTAACGATGTTTTGCGATAGTTTCCATCTATTTACCTCTTATTTCTTAGCTTTCTTATCTGCCGCGTGACCGCGGTATGTACGAGTCGGTGCAAATTCACCTAATTTATGGCCGATCATTTCATCAGATACATAAACAGGAACGTGCTGACGACCATTATGGACTGCGATGGTCAATCCGATCATTGAAGGAATGATCATTGAACGACGGGACCAAGTTTTGATTGGTTTTTTATCCCCGCTTTCCACCGCCTTCTCTACCTTCTTCAACAAGTGTAGGTCAAGGAAAGGACCCTTCTTGAGAGAACGTGGCATGGCTAATCCTCTTTAATTTAATCTATTATTTGCCACGACGACGTACGATATATTTATCAGTACGTTTGTTGTGACGAGTTTTCTTACCTTTGGTTTGAACGCCCCAAGGAGTTACTGGGTGTTTACCAAAGTTACGACCTTCACCACCACCGTGTGGGTGATCTACTGGGTTCATTGCAGTACCACGAACTGTAGGGCGAATGCCTCTCCAGCGGTTAGCACCAGCTTTACCCAATACGCGAAGCATATGTTCTGAGTTACCAACTTCACCGATTGTAGCAACACATTCAGCTAATACTTTACGCATTTCGCCTGAACGTAAACGTAAAGTTACGTAGTTGCCTTCACGAGCGATGATTTGTACATAAGCACCAGCAGAACGAGCGATTTGACCGCCTTTACCTGGTTTTAATTCAACGTTATGTACTGTTGAACCAACTGGGATATTACGCATTGGTAATGAGTTACCCACTTTAATTGGTGAGTTAACGCCAGATTGGATTTGATCGCCAACTGACAAACCTTTAGGTGCTAAGATATAACGGCGTTCACCATCTTTATAAAGCACTAAAGCAATGTTAGCTGAACGGTTTGGATCATATTCTAAACGTTCAACAACCGCTGGGATATCTAACTTGTTACGTTTGAAATCGATTAAACGGTAATGTTGTTTATGACCACCACCGATGTGGCGAGTGGTAATACGACCATAATTGTTACGACCACCAGTTTTAGATTTAGTATCTAGAAGAGGCGCGTAAGGTTTACCCTTGTGTAATTCAGGGTTCACGATTTTAACAACGTGACGACGACCAGCGGAGGTCGGCTTACATTTAACGATAGCCATTCTCTAATTTCCTCCGATTACTCTGCACTGTCCACGAAGTCCAAGTTTTGGCCTTCGGCTAAAGTTACATAAGCTTTTTTCCAGTCGCTGCGACGACCCATTTTGTTACCACGGCGTTTAGTTTTACCTTTAACAACCACAGTACGAACTGAGTCAACTTTTACTTCAAATAATTGAGCAACAGCAGCAGCAATTTCAGCTTTGTTCGCATCTAAAGCAACTTTAAGTACAACAGTGTTAGATTTTTCAGCATTGTTAGTTGCTTTTTCAGAGATGTGCGGTGCACGTAGCACGCTTAGCAAACGTTCTTGACTCATGCTAGGATCTCCTCAATTTGTTTCACAGCGTCAACAGTAACAATCACTTTATCGAAAGCGATTAAGCTAACTGGATCGATACCTTGAACATCACGTACATCAACTTTATATAAGTTACGTGCCGCTAAGAATAGATTTTCATCTAAACTTGCTGTGATAATTAACGCATCTTCAACTGCTAAATCTTTTAATTTTTGTACTAATACTTTAGTTTTTGGTGCATCTAATTCGAATTTTTCAACAACAACCAAACGGTCTTGACGAACTAATTCAGAAAGAATGCTTTTGATAGCACCACGGTACATTTTCTTGTTCACTTTTTGGCTGTGATCTTGTGGTTTAGCCGCGAAGGTTGTACCACCAGAACGCCAGATTGGTGATTTGATATCACCAGAACGAGCACGACCTGTACCTTTTTGACGCCAAGGTTTTTTACCTGAACCAGACACTTCAGCACGAGTTTTTTGCGCACGAGTACCTTGACGAGCACCTGCTGCATAAGCAACAACAACTTGGTGAATCAAAGCTTCGTTAAACTCACGTCCGAAGGTAGTTTCAGAAACAGTTAGTGCGTTTGCACCTACAACTTGTAATTCCATCTCTATCTCCTAGACTTATGCTTTAACTGCTGGCTTAACGATAACATCGCCATTGATAGCACCAGGTACAGAACCTTTTACTAATAGCAATTTACGCTCAGCATCTACACGAACAACTTCAAGTGATTGAACGGTTACACGCTCAGCACCTAAATGTCCTGCCATTTTTTTACCTTTAAACACACGACCTGGAGTTTGGTTTTGACCAATAGAACCAAGTACACGATGTGATAAAGAGTTACCGTGTGTAGCATCTTGAGTACGGAAGTTCCAACGTTTAACACCACCTTGGAAACCTTTACCTTTAGAAGTACCAGTAACATCTACTTTTTTAACATCTGCAAAGATGTCAACATTGATTTCTTGACCTAAAGTGAATTCTTCACCTTCAGTACGAAATTCCCATAAACCGCGACCAGCTTCAACACCTGCTTTCACGAAATGACCTGCTTCAGGTTTAGTTACACGATTCGCTTTTTTAGAACCAGTAGTAACTTGAACTGCAGTATAGCCATCGTTTTCAAGAGTTTTAACTTGAGTTACGCGGTTGGCTTCGATTTCGATAACGGTAACTGGTACAGAAACACCGTCTTCATTGAAGATACGGGTCATACCAACTTTACGACCGACTAAACCAATCATTGTAATAACCTCTTAATTAACCTAGGCTGATCTGCACGTCCACGCCGGCAGCCAAATCTAAACGCATTAATGCATCAACAGTTTTTTCTGTTGGCTCTACGATATCTACTAAACGTTTGTGAGTACGAATTTCGTATTGGTCACGTGCGTCTTTGTTTACGTGTGGAGAAATCAACACGGTGAAACGCTCTTTACGAGTTGGTAAAGGAATTGGACCACGAACTTGTGCACCAGTACGTTTAGCTGTTTCTACGATCTCCGC
>CAUQZY010000105.1:0-3859 GCA_963522395.1 uncultured Streptococcus sp. | reverse complement strand
GGAGGAAAAATGACAAAAGAATTACAATCATCACGCTATATTGTCATTTCATTTTTAGTACGTGAAATGGGAATTGACATTGTTGAAGCCATCTCTCTTATGGCTGAATTAGAAAAAAGTGGCTTGGTTCGCTTGGAATCAAGTGGAGATTTAACACTCAAAGAACTTGGAGGAGCGCTATGAAACGAATTACCGCAAATCAATACCAAACTTCAGAACGGTATTATAAATTACCTAAAATTCTTTTTGAGGATGAGAAATATATGGATATGAAACTAGAAGTAAAGGTGGCTTATTCTATTTTAAAAGATCGTTTAGAATTATCTCTCAGTCGTGGTTGGATAGATGAAGAAGGAGCAGTTTATTTAGTATTTTCTAATTCTAAACTGATGAGGCTGTTAGGTTGTTCGAAGTCAAAATTACTGTCCATCAAAAAAACTCTTAAAGAATATGACTTAATTGATGAAGTCCAACAGTCTTCAAGTGAGAAAGGAAGACTAGCTAATAAGATTTATTTAGGTGAATTATCTTCTACCCCAGTAGGTAATTCAAACAGGCCTAGTGTTAAAAAAAGACTAGGGCAGGATGAAAATGATACGGCCCCCGTCTCACATTTAGCCCCTAGTGAGACTGAAGTTAGTGAGACTAAATATAGTGAGACTGATTCTTTATTTATTGAGGATGAGGAGGATAGGAATACTCAACCTATCTTGAAAAGAAAAGTAGAAAAGGTCACAAAATATGATCGAGATTATATTTGGGGATTGGTACAAGATCAATTTAGACGAGAGGGTTTTTCTGAAACAGCCAGTGAAATTGCTATGACTGATTTTGAGAGAATCTATCAGTATGCTCTTGACAATGTTCGCTTTGTTAGACGAGCGGAAGTACTTGCTGAATTTGTGTTTAATGGCTTGTATTCCGTTTGGAATAACCGTGTTAGAAAAGGAGGTGGTTAAATGTCGCCAATCGAGTGGATATTAGTTATGCTCATTGTCATTTCAAGTGGTGTGACTATTTGGACATTGATAGTCGATAAGAAAGGGGTGATAAAGAAATGAGATTTATTGATTTATTTTCAGGTATCGGTGGTTTTCGACTAGGAATGGAAAGTGTCGGACACGAGTGTATTGGATTTTGTGAGATTGATAAATTTGCTAGAGAATCTTATAAGTCCATTTTTCAAACGGAAGGAGAAATTGAATTTCATGACATACGAGATGTTTCAGATGACGAATTTAAAAAACTTAGAGGGAAAGTCGATGTCATCTGTGGGGGATTCCCTTGTCAAGCATTTTCAATCGCAGGAAGACGATTGGGATTTGAAGATACTAGAGGCACTTTATTCTTTGAAATTGCTCGAGCGGCCAAACAAATCCAACCACGTTTTCTTTTTCTTGAAAATGTTAAAGGCCTACTCAATCACGATAAGGGACGGACGTTCACCACAATCCTTACCACGCTTGATGAATTGGGGTTTGATGTTGAGTGGCAGGTGCTTAACAGTAAGGATTTTGGCGTTCCCCAAAACAGAGAGAGGGTGTTTATTATCGGACATTCTAGAAAGAGAGGTACCAGACTCTTATTTCCTTTCAGACGAGAAGGTCAAGCAACTAACTCTGAGACTTTAAAAATATTAGGGAATTTGAATCCATCAAAAAGTGGAATGAGTGGTAAAGTCTATTATTCAGAAGGTCTTGCGCCAACCTTAGTTCGTGGAAAAGGAGAAGGATTTAAAGTTGCGATTCCTTGTATGACACCAGACAGATTAGACAAGAGACAAAATGGTAGACGCTTTAAGGAAAACCAAGAGCCGATGTTTACTTTAAATACTCAGGATCGCCATGGTATTGTCGTTGTTGGAGATTTACCAACTAGCTTTAAGGAAACTGGTCGCGTCTATGGAAGTGAGGGCTTATCTCCAACACTGACTACGATGCAAGGTGGAGATAAAATCCCCAAAATACTGATTCCAGAACCAATCCAATTTCTAAAAGTCCGAGAGGCAACGAAAAAAGGATATGCTCAAGCAGAGATTGGGGATTCAATCAATTTAGAAAGACCAAGTTCTCAGTATCGTCGTGGTAGAGTTGGAAAAGGTATAGCGAATACGTTAACAACTAGTGGTCAAATGGGAGTAGTAGTGGCTAGCTATGAAGGAGAAGATAAGCAAGTTTACCATGTAGCCGGTGTCTTAATAGATGGACAATTTTACCGTTTGAGAATACGACGAATCACCCCTAAAGAGTGTTTCCGCCTGCAGGGATTTCCTGATTGGGCTTTTGAAGCTGCTAGAAAAGTCTCTAGTAATAGTCAGCTCTATAAACAAGCTGGTAATAGTGTAACCGTTCCTGTGATTGCCGCAATCGCAAAGAAATTAAAAGAAATAGAGGAAAAAGATGAAAGCTTTAAATAAAGAGTCAATACTAGATTGTGATGAATTAGAAACAGAATTACATGCTGCAGAAATCAAACAGCTGGATGAACAAATATTTTTGATGCCCAATTATCCATGTGAGTTTGAGGTGACGTTTTTAGATGATTACCATAAAAAACACAACTACCCACTATTTTACGAATCCTATCTTCAAAACGTTATGGAATTCCTTGAAAGTCAGGATATAAAGAACGGAGCTGATGCCTTTGTAGATGATAATCATAATCTTGTTTTTGTTTTATATGGGCAAGGCTATCGAGCCGAGGGAAAAGAGGGAATACTTACAACCCAAGTAACTGTAAAAGCTTATGATGAAGATAAGCAACCGATTAACTTCGCAAATTTATTAGATTCCTTAATCGTCTCAGAATATCAAATGGAACCGAATCTTTGGGAGGTCTCCCATGATTGATCTCTATCTAAGTAAAAATAGCCAAAGAAATCAACTTCTTTTAGAATTCTTCCAAAACTATGGTATCGAGGTATCTTGTCATTCAATTTCTGAAATGACAAAGGACAAATTAATTGAGATGATGAGCTATTCTTCAGATTGTTTTGAGTTTTTATCTCCCAATTTATTACGATTTAAGAACCGTGACAATTTAAGATTAACGGATTTCATTGAAATGATATTAAAAAATCCTGAACTAACCATCAGACTTCCTCTTGCGGTTTCAAATAAGCGAGTTTATCCAAATCTAAATTTGGAGGAAGCTAGAGCTTTATTGCCAAGAGATACGAAACAATTGATTTACATGGCACAAACACATTATTTATCTAACTAAAGGAGAAGCAATATGGCTGAACGATTTTGGGAGAACTTGTCCATTATTTTGGCTGAAAGAAATATCAGCTGGATTGAGTTAACCAGAAAAATGTTTGCGGGAGAGTTTCACTATCCAAGTGAATTGAATCGTTTGTATCAAAAGATTCGTCACTATAAGATGGAACAACGAATGCCTCAAAGTCCATGGGTAGAAAGGATTGTGCAGGTATTAGATTTAGATTATGAAGATTTATTTCGGAGGTAACTATGAAAAGAATAATTCCAGTTTATATATTCCAACAAGTAAATGTCCTATTGGTATCTCTATACTTACTGAAATTTCTTTGTATCGGTGAGTTAACTATACTACAGATTCTCTATGGTGCGTCACTCATTTCTTTTTTATGGGTGTATTGCCAACGAAAAAAAGTGGTCAAGCTTAATATGAAAACTAGGATAAAATGGCTTGGTATTGGATTCGTTAGTCTACTGATTATAAGTCTATGTTTTAGTCTGATTCATGCTCAAGGAAGCACGAATCAAGCAAACTTAATTGGCCTTCAACATCAAGTTCCTTGGTTTTCATTTTTATTGTTCTTAATCAATGCGAGTATGGTTGAAGAATTTTTGTATCGAG
This sequence comes from uncultured Streptococcus sp., assembly GCA_963522395.1. Lineage (GTDB taxonomy): Bacteria > Bacillota > Bacilli > Lactobacillales > Streptococcaceae > Streptococcus. The sequence goes on along the minus strand of CAUQZY010000105.1, from coordinate 19 downwards.
AAATTTTATGGAACTTGGT
>CAUQZY010000104.1:0-3861 GCA_963522395.1 uncultured Streptococcus sp. | reverse complement strand
AAGGTGGACAATTTCTTTCTTGTAGCGAACAAACATCTTCTTGAAGGCTTGTTCATTTTCTTCGTCAATCTTGAACCAGAGGTCTTCCATACCTGGGAGGCTGTGAACGTAGTCCATGTATTTTTGAGTTGTTTCGTAGTCACCTGAAACTGTTCCGTTAATACCCTCGTCAGCGACTAGGATACGGCCTTTAAGGCCGATTGATTTACAGAAAGCCAAGTGGTCTGCAGCAAATTGCTCTGCATTTTCAATTGGAGTATAAAGGTAGTAAAGTAAGACACGAATATCTTTTGCCATAAGATTTGTTCTCTTTTCTATTCTTAAATTTTCTAAATTTTTTATTTATCCATACTAGTATACCTGCTTAAGAAAACGAATGCAATTTATTTGACTGGAAATTGCTATATTTCAATTTAGAAAAAAATTTCTTGTACACTACACTTCGTATCAATCATATTTTAAAAAATCCTTGGATTTTCCAAGGATTCATTTTTAAACTTTTTTAGCTTTAGCCATATAGAACAGTTGGAGTAGAATACCAAGGATAGCCATGCCGATAACGATAAAGAAGGCCATTGTATAATCTCCTTGGTTTGCCTGTGCAAGACGTGCTCCTAACTGAGGACCAGCAATAGCAGCTACGCCATAAGCAGTAAACATCCATCCATAGTTTGTCCCTACGTATGTAACTCCCCAGTTTTCAGCAGTAATTCCTGGGAATGAACCTAGGAAGCCTCCAAATGACAAGGCAACCATCATAATTCCAAGGATGGCCAAAATGCTTCCAGGACCTTTGAATAAGGCTGTGAGCAACAAACCAGTAGCAACTGCTCCAAACATGGCAATAACAGTAGGATAGCGACCAATCTTATCAGATACCGTACCCCAGAAGATACGACCAAATGTATTAGCGATAGATACCAGCATAACGAAGAGTGTAGCTTCTCCTACAAGTTTATACTGGTCAGAAATTGATGCTGCAGTACCGATAATCATCATTCCACCAGTAGCACCAAGAACGTAAATCAACCATAGAAGCCAGTAATTTCCATCACGAAGCATTTCTTTGTAAGTTTTACCTTCTGGTTGAGATGCTCCAGCTGCAGAAGCTGCTGCAGGAGCTTTCTCCATTACCAATGAAGAAGTGCAAATAACAATTAGAAGAATGATACCCAATACTTTGAATGTTGAGTAAACACCCATAGAAGCAATCAAAGCTTTGGCAACTGGACCGATAATGAGTGGGCCTAACCCGAAACCTGCTGCTGTCAAACCACCAGCTAAACCTTTTTTATCTGGGAACCACTTAGTGGCAACTGAAGTAGATGCTCCATAAGCTGAACCAATACCAAGTCCTAGGACAACCCCGTAAGTGAGGTAAAGGACTGGAAGAGAAGTAGCAAATCCAGTAGCAAACATACCAGCACCGAAGAGAATACCGCCTAGGAATACAAATTTCTTAGGTCCTGCTGAATCAACCTTAGGACCGAAAATAATCATACCAACAGGTACCATTGCAAAAGAAATACTAAAGGCCAAAGAAGTTTGGGCTTGAACCCATCCTTGACTAGCATTGGTTTCTAGCAGCGCCTTTTGAAAGACTGACCAGGCGTAACCAGCACCTAGAGATAGATTCGTTAAAATGGCTGCTGCCAAAATTAACCATCGATTGGGTGTTTTTTTCATTTGAATAACCTCATGTAAAATTTCTTGTTCCTAAAAAGAATAAAGAACAACTTTTATCATTTTTCACCTACCTCGTTTAAATTGATCATTGTATCAATTTTTAAGTATATAGAACTGTGTAAATGATATACCTCTATATACAACTGCTTAAAAATTTATATCTATAGATCTCTTCAATCAGAACAAGATGAATTTTCACAATGTTAAGCGCTTTCATTGTACTCTTATTATAAGCTACTTTATTCTAAAAATCTACTTAATTAAACTAATAGAGGTATTAATTTAATTAATCTATATTCATATTTTATCCTTATAGCTTTGTTCATTAGTACAAAAACACCACCTCCTTTAGTAATACCTGAGGAGGCGGTGTCAACATTTTTAGGAATGAATACACGAAATCAATTGATCTTATGATTTTTTGTTTTTCAAGAATTCATCGTATTGTTTTTGCATTTCGTTCAATACTTTTTCGTAGGCACCTTCAGATTTCAATTTTTCCATCAATTCTGGGATAGCTTTATCTGGGTCTACAGTACCAGTGTTGATAGCTGTATCGAATTGTTGCATTGTGTTAGAGATAGCTGAGATTTCAGATTTCACATTGTCAGTGTTAAAGATGAATCCAAGTGCTGGAGATTCTTTAGCTTCGGCCAATTGTTTCTTAGAATCTTCGATTTGTTGGTCTGTAACGTTTTCGTTGATGTAAAGGATCCAGTTGTTACCAGTGTTCCATCCACCCATGTGAGTGTTTCCTTTGTAGCCATCAAGGACTTTAACACGGTTTTCTTTACCTGCAATTTTTTCCCAGTTCTTGCCTTCTGGACCGTAAACAAGACCGTTCAAAAGTTCTGGGTTAGTGTTCAAGAGGTTCAACACTTCCATTGATTTTTCTTTGTTCTTAGAGTTGTTTGAGATTACAAAGTTAGCAACTTGTGTTGTTTGATTTTTCTTGATGAAGTTAGTGATTGGTTTGATTTGGATATCTTTGTTCGCAACACGTGAAAGCAAGCTGTTACCATAGTCAGCTGGTCCTACTGTTTCTTCACGAACGAACCAAGTATCTTGTTGAAGGTCAAATGAAGTATCGCTTGTTGCTACATCTTTTGGAATGTATCCAGCTTCATAGAATTTGTGAAGAGTCTTCAAGTGTTCTTTAAAGCGAGGCACTTCGTAACGGTTTACGATCTTAGTAGTGTCCCCTTCAAGGTCGATAACGAATGGAAGTCCATTTGGAACTGGGTAGTCAAAGTTATCAGATGGGATGAAGTTCTTAGTAACCGCAAATGGCACTACATCTGGAGCTTTCTCTTTGATTTGTTTCAAGACTGGTTCAAGTGTTTCGTATGAAGTGACACCTGAAATATCGATACCGTATTTAGCAAGAAGAGTTCCGTTGAAGGCGAAGTTTTGAGATGATGCAACGTTGGCTGCAACTGGAACTGCGTAAATTTTACCGTTAATGCTGTTACCTTTGATGTAAGCTGGGTCAAGTGCTTTATAAAGCTCTGCCCCTTCTTTCTTATACAAGTCAGTCAAGTCAGCATAGGCACCTTTTTGAGCATTTACAACATAGTTAGATGCAAAGGCGATATCGTAATTTTCACCAGATGATGTGATAACTGACATTTTCTTATCATAGTCACCCCATCCAAGATATTGGATATCCAATTTGGCACCAACTTTTTCACCGATGATTTTGTTAGCATTTTCTAGCAATTCATCCAAGTTATCTGGTTTGTCACCGATTTGGTACATTTTGATAACAGGTTTTTCACCTGAAGCTGAATCAGCAGCTTTCTTGTTGTTACCTGAAAGGTTTCCACAAGCAGCGAGACCAGCAGCCAAAGCGACTACACTAGCAGATGCAAAAGCATATTTTTTCCAGTTTTTCATGATAAAAACTCCTTTTTTTATTTTTAAACTTATAAACAATGTAATGATTTTAACTTCACTCAAGGGAAGTTAGGAAATGAGAAAGGGTATTTCTCAACAAGCACTATTCTTTCACACCACCGATAGTCAAACCTTTTACAAAGTAGCGTTGGAAGAATGGATATAGAATCGCGATTGGAAGGGTTGCGACCACAACCATGGCCATACGACCTGTTTCTTTTGGAAGAGCAACTCCCAGTTGACCAGATAGGCCGACTGCTTTGGCGATGTAGTCCATAT
>CAUQZY010000103.1:0-3960 GCA_963522395.1 uncultured Streptococcus sp. | reverse complement strand
GTATTCTCTTTATGCTCTATTACCGTCGATTTAAGATGTTGGCTTGGATGATTCTGCTCGCCATTTTGCCATCTTTGGCCAACTACTGGGCAGTTCAGTTACACGGAGATGCTTCGCAGGCAGTCATGCTCGGAACGAGGGCCTTTGTGACAGTTTGTATAGGCCTTGTCTTTGTTTCCTCTATTTCCCTAAAAGAGCTTCTCTTGTACTTGGCTCAAAAGGGGTTATCACGCTCTTGGGCCTATGCCTTGATTGTGGTATTCAATTCTTTCCCCCTTATCCAGCAAGAAATTAAGTCTCTCAAGGAAGCTTGCCTATTACGTGGTCAAGAACTGCATATTTGGTCTCCCTTGATTTACAGCAAGGTTCTGATGACAGTCTTTAGGTGGCGTCATCTTTATCTGAGAGCTCTGTCGGCGCATGGATATGACGAACATGCACAGGTGGAGAATAGATATCGGACTTTTTATATTGCTAAAAAAACAAAATTAATCTACCTGCTTTTCTTTTTATTGCTGCAAACCAGTCTATTTTTATAAAGGAGTTATTATGGAATTTACAGATATTGCGATGGAATCATCCAAGGAAGCTTGGCAGGCCTCCTTTCATCATCCCTTTATTTTACAATTACAAGAGGGAAATTTAGACCCGTCCATTTTCCGCTATTACCTGATTCAGGATGCCTACTATCTGAAGGCCTTCTCAGAAATCTATCACCTTTTGGCTGATAAGACTTCAAACCAAGAGATGAAAAGACTCTTGAAACAAAATGCTCAGAGTCTAGTGGAGGGTGAGTTATTTATCCGCCAACAATTTTTCAAGGAATTGGAAATCAGCGATCAGGAAATGGAGCAACATCCAATCGCTCCAACCTGCTATCATTACATTTCTCACATTTATCGGCAATTTGCAGAGCCAAACTTGGGCATTGCCTTTGCAAGTTTGCTGCCTTGTCCTTGGTTATACCATGATATAGGCAAATCACTTAATCTTAAACCATCACCAAATCCTCTCTACCAACAATGGATTGAAACTTATATTACGGATGAGTTAGAGCAGCAGATCAGAGAGGAGGGAGCGCTGGTCAATCAACTCTATCGCGAAAGTGACGAGACAGACAAGAAAAAAATGCTAGATGCCTTCCACATCAGTGTTCACATGGAAGCCAAGTTTTGGCAAATGGCCTACCAACACCAGACATGGAAGAGTGATTTACACTCTTTAGAAACAGGAGAAGAATAGAAATATGAGAAAGCACCAATTGCAAGTTCACAAATTAACCATTTTATCCATGATGATTGCCCTTGATGTAGTCCTTACGCCTATCTTTCGGATTGAGGGAATGGCACCGATGTCCAGTGTGGTCAATATTCTAGCAGGAATCATGATGGGACCTGTTTATGCCTTGGCTATGGCTACAGTCACAGCCTTTATCCGTATGACGACTCAAGGGATTCCGCCTTTAGCTCTCACAGGAGCGACTTTTGGAGCCCTCCTTGCAGGTCTCTTTTATAAGTATGGTCGAAAATTTTATTTTTCTGCCTTGGGAGAAATTTTGGGAACAGGTATTATTGGTTCTATTGTTTCCTATCCTGTTATGGTACTCTTTACAGGATCGGCTGCTAAGCTTAGCTGGTTTATCTACACTCCTCGATTTTTCGGAGCAACCTTGATTGGTACAGCGATTTCCTTTATTGCCTTTCGATTTTTAATCAAGCAGGAATTCTTTAAAAAAGTGCAGGGATATTTCTTTGATGAAAGGATAGACTGATGCAGGCATTGACAAATCCTTTTCCTCTAGCAACAAGTTCTTTGATTCACTGTATTACCAATGAGATTTCTTGTGAGATGCTGGCAAATGGGATTTTGGCTCTGGGATGTAAACCTGTCATGGCAGATGATCCCCGTGAGGTTCTTGATTTTACCAAACAGAGCCAGGCTCTCTTCATCAATTTGGGGCATTTGTCTGCTGAGAAGGAAAAAGCAATCCGTATGGCAGCTTCGTATGCAAACCAATCTTCTCTCCCAATGGTAGTAGATGCGGTTGGCGTAACAGCTTCATCCATTCGTAAGAGCTTAGTTAAAGACCTTTTAGACTACAGCCCTAGGGTCCTTAAAGGAAACATGTCGGAAATTCGAAGTCTTGTTGGCTTAAAACACCACGGAGTCGGAGTCGATGCGAGTGATAAAGACCAAGAAACTGAGGATTTGCTTCAAGTCTTGAAAGACTGGTGTCAGACCTATCCAGGTATGTCATTCTTAGTCACAGGCCCCAAGGACCTCATCGTTTCGAAGAATCAGATCGCTGTACTGGGAAATGGATGTGCAGAATTAGACTGGATAACAGGGACAGGAGATTTGGTTGGAGCCTTGACAGCCGTTTTTCTCAGCCAAGGAAAGACTGGATTTGAAGCTTCCTGCTTAGCGGTCTCTTATCTCAATATCTCTGCTGAGAGAATAGTTGTCCAAGGAATGGGATTGGAAGAATTTCGCTACCACGTACTCAATCAGCTTTCGCTCCTAAAAAGAGATGAAAATTGGCTAGATACCATCAAAGGAGATGTTTATGAATAGAGAGGCGCTTAGACTGTATCTGGTAACCAATCGCTACCAAGATTCCTTGGAAAGCTTTCTTGAAAAGCTTGAGACGGCCTGCCGTTCAGGGGTTACCATAGTCCAATTACGAGAAAAAAATATCACAACCAATCAATATTATCAACTGGCAAAACAAGTCAAGGAAATAACAGATGCCTATCAGGTACCCTTGATCATCGATGATCGTTTGGATGTCTGTCTGGCGGTTGATGCTGCAGGTTTGCATATTGGAGACGATGAATTACCAGTTCCGGTTGCCCGACAAGTCTTGGGTCCTGAAAAAATCCTCGGTGTCACCGCTAAAACGGTTAAAAGAGCTCTTGAGGCAGAAGAAGGGGGAGCAGATTACTTGGGAACAGGAGCCATTTTCCCAACTACCACCAAGGAAAATGCGCCTATCACCCTGATTTCAACCTTGAAGACAATTTGCCAAAGGGTGGCCATTCCAGTAGTTGCTATTGGAGGCTTGACTTCGGAGAACATTGACCAACTTGCCGCAACTGGCATAGCTGGAGTAGCTGTAGTGCGTGATCTAATGCAAGCAGAAGATATAGAAGCAAAAACGCAAGCCTTTTTGACAAAGTTGGATGACATTATTTTCTAATTAATACTCAATGAAAATCAAAGAGCAAACTAGGAAGCTAGCTGCAGGTTGCTCAAAACACAACTTTGAGATTGCCGATAAAACTGACGTAGTTTGAAGAGATTTTCGAAAAGTATAAAAACTCTCTAATTCCCTTAAAGTGGGAACTAGAGAGTTTTTTTAATCTTTAAAGCTTGTATGGTTGACTGGGCCAGAACCATGACCGAGTTGAGGGGCGTCTTGGATGGCTTTCGTGATAAAGGCCTTGGCTTTATCGACTGCTTGATAGAGGGTTTTCCCCTTGGCTAGTTCAGCAGTAATCACTGCAGCAAAGGTACATCCAGTACCATGGGTGTGACAGGTTTGAATTCTTGGGCTTTCCCAGACAAATTGCTCATCCTTGGTAAAGAGGAAATCCTTGGCACCGCCTTGGAGATGTCCGCCTTTGATGACCACAGACTGAGGACCAAATTCTTTTAAAATCAGGCGACCAGCACGTTGCATGTCTTCGGGGTTATTGATTGAAAAACCAACAATTTCTTCTGCTTCAGGAAGATTAGGTGTGATAATGCTTGCAAGGGGAAGCAGGTTTGTTTTTAGGTAGGTTCTGGCACTGTTATCAATCAGGGTGTCTCCACTCGTAGCTACCATAACAGGATCAAGGACGTAGGGACAATCCAGCTTTTTAAGATAGGGCTGGATGATTTCCATAATTTCAGTAGTTGCTAACATCCCAGTTTTTACAGCCTGAGGCTTGATATCCGAAAAGACACTGTCCAATT
>CAUQZY010000102.1:0-4005 GCA_963522395.1 uncultured Streptococcus sp. | reverse complement strand
CTGGAACTCGTTTCACATCTAGTGTTGGTGTCTTACGAGCTGGTGTTGTTACATCCACTGGTTGTGATGGTTTCTTATTCGGTTCTGTTACTGTTCCTGTACCTGGGACATCTTTCTTAGGAAGGTTGTCATTTGGCACTTCACCTGAACCATTGTCACCAATTGTTACTGTGATTGTTGTTCCATTTTCTCCTGGAATTTCTACCTTAGTTCCTGGTGGGTATGTTGAACCATCTGGTTTCTTAGGCGTTACTACTGCATCACCATTTGGTTTACGAGTAATTTCAATCTCACCTGGTTGTTCAGTTACTGGTGTTTCTGGTGTAAATTTACCTGGTGTTGTTACATTAGGAACTTCCACTGTTGGTTTTCCTGGTTCTGTAATCTTACCTGTTCCTGGAACATCTTTCTTAGGAAGGTTGTCATTCGGTACTTTACCTGAACCATTGTCACCAATTGTTACTGTGATTGGACCATTTTCACCTGGGATTTCTACCTTAGTTCCTGGTGGGAATGTTGAACCATCTGGTTTCTTAGGTGTTACTATAACGTCACCAGTTTCTGGAACTCGTTTCACATCTAGTGTTGGTGTCTTACGAGCTGGTGTTGTTACATCTACTGGTTGTGATGGTTTCTTGTTCGGTTCTGTTACTGTTCCTGTACCTGGGACATCTTTCTTAGGAAGTTTGTCATTTGGTACTTCACCTGAACCATTGTCACCGATTGTGACTGGAATTGTTGTTCCATTTTCACCTGGAATCACTACCTTGCTGCCTGATGGATATGGTTTTCCATCTGGTTTCTTAGGCGTTACAATCGCATCGCCATTTGGTTTACGAGTAATTTCAATCGCAACTGGTTTTTCAGTTTCTGGTGTTTCTGGTGTTACCTTAGCTGGTGTTGTTACATTAGGAACTTCTTCCGTTGGTTTACCTGGTTCTGTAATCTTACCGATTCCTGGGACATCTTTCTTAGGAAGTTTGTCATTTGGTACTTTACCTTTACCACCTTCAACGATTTCAACAGTGATTGGACCATCTTCACCTGGGATTTCTACCGTAGTTCCTGGTGGATATGTTCCTCCTCCTGGTCTCTGCGGTGTTACTGTAACGTCACCTGTCTTAGGATCTGGTTTCAACTCTATTGTTGGTGTCTTACGAGCTGGTGTTGTTACATCTACTGGTTGTGATGGTTTCTTGTTCGGTTCTGTTACTGTTCCTGTACCTGGGACATCTTTCTTAGGAAGTTTGTCATTTGGTACTTCACCTGAACCATTGTCACCGATTGTGACTGGAATTGTTGTTCCATTTTCACCTGGAATCACTACCTTGCTGCCTGATGGATATGGTTTTCCATCTGGTTTCTTAGGCGTTACAATCGCATCGCCATTTGGTTTACGAGTAATTTCAATCGCAACTGGTTTTTCAGTTTCTGGTGTTTCTGGTGTTACCTTAGCTGGTGTTGTTACATTAGGAACTTCTTCCGTTGGTTTACCTGGTTCTGTAATCTTACCGATTCCTGGGACATCTTTCTTAGGAAGTTTGTCATTTGGTACTTTACCTTTACCACCTTCAACGATTTCAACAGTGATTGGACCATCTTCACCTGGGATTTCTACCGTAGTTCCTGGTGGATATGTTCCTCCTCCTGGTCTCTGCGGTGTTACTGTAACGTCACCTGTCTTAGGATCTGGTTTCAACTCTATTGTTGGTGTCTTACGAGCTGGTGTTTCAACTGGAACTTCTTCTGTTGGTCTACCTGGTTCTGTAATCTTACCTGTTCCTGGTACTTCTTTCTTAGGAAGTTTGTCATTTGGTACTTTACCTTTACCACCTTCAACGATTTCAACAGTGATTGGGTTTCCATCTTTACCTGGGATTTCTACCGTAGTTCCTGGTGGGTATGTTGACCCATCTGGTCTCTTCGGTGTTACTGTTAAGTCACCTGTCTTAGGATCTTGTTCCAATTCTAATTTTGGTGTCTTGTGTGCTGGTGTTTCAACTGGAACTTCTTCCGTTGGTTTACCTGGTTCTGTAATCTTACCTGTTCCTGGTACTTTTCCTTCTGGTAAGTCAGTGTTTGGTACTTTACCCTTACCGTCTTCACCGATTGTTACTGTGATTGGGTGATCTTTATCTTTACCAGGGATTTCTACCGTAGATCCTTTTGGATATGTTGATCCATCTGGTTTCTTAGGCGTTACTGTTACATCACCTGTCTTAGGATCTTGTTCAACATCTAATGTCGGTGTTTTATGTGCTGGTGTTGTTACATCTACCGGGTTCGATGGGTTCTTATTAGGTTCTGTTACTCTTCCTTTACCTGGGAGAGCTTTCTTAGGAAGGCTGTCATTTGGTACTTCTCCTGAACCATTGTCTCCAATTGTTACTGTAATCGTAATTGGGTTACCATCTTTATCTTCACCTGGGATTTCTACCGTAGATCCTTTTGGATATGTTGATCCATCTGGTTTCTTAGGCGTCACTACTGCATCACCGTTTGGTTTTTGATCAATTTTAATCTCAACTGGTTGTTCTGTTGTTGGAGCACCTGGGATTATCTTAGCTGGTGTTTCAACTGGAACTTCTTTCGTTGGTTGTCCTGGTTCAGTAATCTTACCTATTCCTGGTACTTTTCCTTCTGGTAAGTCAGCGTTTGGTACTTTACCTTTACCGTTTTCACCGATTTCAACAGTGATTGGGTTTCCATCTTTACCTGGAATTTCTACCTTAGTTCCTGGTTTGTATGTTGATCCATCTGGTTTCTTAGGTGTTACTGTTACGTCACCTGTATTAGGATTTTGTTCCAATTCTAATTTTGGTGTTTTATGAGCTGGTGTTGTTACATCTACTGGTTTAGATGGACCCTTATTAGGTTCTGTTACTGTTCCTGTACCTGGGACAGCTTTCTTAGGAAGGTTGTCATTTGGTACTTCACCTGATCCATTCTCACCGATTGTTACTGTGATTGGTGTTCCATTTTCACCTGGAATTTCTACCTTAGTTCCTGGTGGATATGGTTTTCCATCTGGTTTCTTAGGCGTTACAATCGCATTTCCATTTGGTTGTTGAGTAATTTCGATTGTAGGAGTTTGAGTTGTTGGTGTCTTAGGATCTGTTCCATTTTTGATTTCTTCCTCATCTGTAATTCCATCGTTATCATCGTCTGGATCAGTCACATCTGGGATTCCGTCTCCATCTGTATCGCGTTGAATTTTAACTGGAACCTTAACTACAACTTCTTCTGTTCCTTTTTTCAGTTTAACTGGAATCTCTACTGTACGTTCTTCTTCTTTTGGTTCCCAATTATCTACTTTTGGTGTTCCTACTAGATTTCCGCCGTTATCCACTGTTAAACCATTTACTGGTTCATCTGTTGTAATCGTTGTACCTGGTTTGTTTGGTGTGATTACCTTAGTACCTGCTGGTACTGGTTTTTTCTCTGGTACAGTTTTTTCTACTGTTGTTCCTGTTAATTTATCCGCTACTTTTGGATCTGTTCCATTTTTGATTTCTTCATCATCTGGAATTCCATCGTTGTCATCATCTGAATCTTCTTTATCTGGAATACCGTCTCCATCTGTATCGCGTTGAATTTTAACTGGAACCTTAACTACAACTTCTTCTGTTCCTTTTTTCAGTTTAACTGGAATCTCTACTGTACGTTCTTCTTCTTTTGGTTCCCAATTATCTACTTTTGGTGTTCCTACTAGATTTCCGCCGTTATCCACTGTTAAACCATTTACTGGTTCATCTGTTGTAATCGTTGTACCTGGTTTGTTTGGTGTGATTACCTTAGTACCTGCTGGTACTGGTTTTTTCTCTGGTACAGTTTTTTCTACTGTTGTTCCTGTTAATTTATCCGCTACTTTTGGATCTGTTCCATTTTTGATTTCTTCATCATCTGGAATTCCATCGTTGTCATCATCTGAATCTTCTTTATCTGGAATACCGTCTCCATCTGTATCGCGTTGAATTTTAACTGGAACCTTAACTACAACTTCTT
>CAUQZY010000101.1:0-4257 GCA_963522395.1 uncultured Streptococcus sp. | reverse complement strand
ACATACAAGCTCAAGCCTTTAAGCAACCATAATAGCCAATTGTAACATTGTTTTTGCATTCACGAGGAATACCTCTTTTTACTTTCGTCCTATTACAACCTTAATAAGGTTAGTATACTACTATTTTTTTAAATTTTCCATCCAAATCATAAATGGTCATCAAAACATCTTGAATTGTAAAAAAATTAAAAAAAAGCAAGCATGAAAAACATACTTGCCCTAGGGGAATTTAACAATGTGAAAATACATCGAAAGCTATTCAGCCTTACTTCCGTCTGTTCTCATATATTCTCATGATCGCAACAAGGATAGCAGCTGTCCCACTTGCCAAAGCGATAAGGGTAATGATAATGTTGAGGATTTCAGGCGTACTCCCTATTCTGTTGATAAGACGGAGTAGGGATATAACTGTCAACTGAATCAGGAGTATTGATTCTACTCTTACCAATGAAGTCAGTTGGTTTTCAACTGCATATAAAAAGACTGGTAACAAAACACAGGCTATAGCAATCACAAACAGATTGCTCCCTGTTTCTTCTCCCTTGTTCACCACGGAAATCATGAGAAGATTCGATGCTATAATCAACGTAGAACAGATGATAAAAAAGGATTTCTTATTCATTTAATATACCTCACATACTATAGTATTTTATTTCAAACCTAAGAAATATTCTTCAAACTATTGCAACACCATCTCGCCGTAAAGCAGTACTGTCTATAACTAGTTTCCTAGTTTTCTTCAAATACTGATTTTTTATTGAAGACAAGAATGGTAAGCTCATTAACCATTATAGCCAAAAATAATGATAACATATATTATTTTTCGGTTTATGAATGATATTCGTTATTTTGGTAAGGAGAAATTTCTTTGTTCAATTCAAGATGTTTCAATAACCATTCAAGATTTGGATGAAATTTTTTTAAAAACAGTGCTATACTAAACTTGTCACATTTGTAACACGGCAAAAATCTATATTCGGAGGCAAGTAATCATGAAGAGTAAGATTTATTATATATCCAATATTTTTTATGGAATATTACTATTTTCTATTGGATTAACATCAAAAGTATTTATTTTTAGCAGTTTAATGTCCATAACTTTAATAACTCTATCTATAATAGGATTATTAAAAACTAAAAATAAAAAGTAGATATAGCAGAATTAGATTTCAAAAATTAGAAACCTCTCCCGATAGTTGATGATAGAGAAAATTATTTCTCATACAAGCAATTGACTGTAACTCAAAACTACTTTGATTGACTATTCAACCATACAGACCGAGAAACAAGAACTCTCGGTCTTATTTTTTATCATTCTGCATGTATCACAGTAAGTACTTGACGAAAGACTTGATTTTGGCAGGTGGTATTTAGACTGGTATTAGGATGACTTTCGACAATCTTCATGACGGTATAGAGACCAACTCCTCTCTCCTCCCCTTTAGAACTGGTTCCAAAGGAGAAAATCTCAGAAATATCTATACCCTCTTCTTTGATGGAGTTTTCAATGATAAAGGTCTCCTGTGCTCCATTCTTTAAAAAGGCGATTGAAACATGAGGTTGACTGGCCTCTGCACTGGCTTCAATAGCATTGTCACAAAGGATAGACACAATGGTTAGAAAATCAAGCAGGCTCATCCCCTCGACCTGAATCTCCTCAGGAACTTCGACATTAAAGACAATCTTCTTATCTCTGGCTTTTAGAAATTTCCCTGCTAGAAGACTTTTGAGGGCACGGTCCCGAACATTTACCAATCGTCCAAGGTCATATTTATTGTCCTGCAATTTTTCACTAGAATCCTTTAAGACCGAGTCGTAGACCTCTTTTATCTGCTCCATATCCTCCTCTTCAATGCCCAGACGTAAGCTGGTCAAGAGGTTGGTGTAGTCATGGCGAAAGCTCCGTACTTCCTTGTAAAGTTCCTCTATATGCCGACTATAGCGTTCCATATCTCTGTAGCGCAAGGCCTGCTCTTGGTCCAGTCTCTCATGGAGTTTGTTCTTCAAATAGGTATCCAATTTCTTGATAATCCCCATAAAAAAGAGTAGGTAAAAGACTAGGATGAGATGGCGAACAGTCGTTGATTGAATACCTTGTTCATATTCAAAGAAAGACAGACTTTGCATCACTAGATAGTAAGCCCCCATTATCCAGTTAATTTTAGTCAGGGACTTTTGAAAACCTTTATCGGGAATCTCCTTTCTCAAGTTAGTGAAATCATAGTCCAACCATTTCAAAAAGATTAAAACTATGAAGCAAACGAATATCTTCATCAATAAAAAGATAGGATTGCTATCTTTATCTACAATTACTTGTCCCAAAAATGGAAGCACAAAATAGGAGACTCCTCTATAAAAGAGATTCACCAATATCATTGGAAAGAGACCATAAAAGAAAAGGAGTTTTTTAGGAATCCCTCTTAACAATAAGAAAGACAAGCCTATGCCGTACAAGGGTTCCATAAAATAAAATAGGAAACTATCTCCTACCATATAGCCAATCATTAAAAAAACAAAGGCCAACAGTATCTTAAAAAGAAAGGCTTTAAAAATCCTCTCAAAAGTGAGACCAATTCCATCCACCTTAAAGAAAATGACAATTTCTAGTCCATGAGTAACAAGTGTATACAATAATATCCAAGTAATATTCATAAACTCTCCTAGCTCAATGCAAGTTATTGATAGCTTCAGACACTTCCCTGACCTTATAACGCGCAATCATACAGCTTCCCCCATTGGGAAAGAAAAGAAGTTTTTCTTTCTTATCCAAACGAACCACATTGGCAGGATTGATGAGAAAAGAGCGATGGCACTGCAAGAGACGAGGCTCCTGCTTGAAAACCTCCTCTAAACTCGCTGTAAATTCCAGCCTGTCTGTCTTGGTATAGAGAATAACACGATGGGCTCTGGGCGATGTTTCAAGATAATAAACCTCTTTAAAAGGATACTGGAATTGGGCAAATTTTGATTTAAAGTAAAAGCAATCTTCCGCCAGACTTTTACTATCTTGACTATTGGCATAAAGGAGAACTGTCTCGATCCGAGATTCAAACTCCTCTGCTGACAAGGCCTTATCAATGTAGTCCAGAGCAGACACTTGGTAGCGAAAGGATAGAGGCATAAACTCCGAGTGAGTCGTCACAAAGACGATGAGAGCATAAGGATCTCGATCCCGAATCTTTCTAGCCACTTCCAGCCCCTTCATCTCCTCATTTCGAATCTCAATATCCAAAAAGAATAGCTGATGGGCCCCCTTCTCATGCACCTCTGCCAGCAGCTGGTCTGGCTTACCAAAAACTTCAAAAGAGCTGGGAGTGATCTGATGTTCCTTCAAAAGTTTCTCAATCGTCGTTTCAATTCTAGTCTGTTGGGAAAAATCATCTTCTAAAACAAATATTCTCATCTTCTTACTCCCCTTGTTTCAATTTCTTCCTAAAAAGAGAATAGCAAAAATACTCTGACACAAGCCCACCAAATCTTAAACAGGCCTTTAACGCTCCTGAAGGGTATCTTGTTCCTCAAATAAGCATGATAATCTTACAACTATTTTATCATAAAATCTTAACAGTACCATTCAGGAAATTTCAAGGACAATTAAAGATTTGTAATCGAAAAAGGAGATAAAAGTGATAAACTGACAGTATCAAAACACAGTTGCTAGAAACAAGACTAGCACCCAGATTAAAGGAGGAATTCTCATGACAGATACAGACCCTATCAAAAGAGCTCAGACTTTGATTACTGACTTAAACAAAGCCTATCAAGCATGCAAACAGGCAACCGCTGACGACGTCCGCTTTCAGGAGCAACTAAACTCTATTCTTGGTTTTCTAGCCAAGGCTGAAACAGTGGATAATCGAGTCTTGATTGAACTGGAAAAATTTTACCAGACTTCCAGTCTGCTCATGGGACTCAGCGCCCTCAATCCAGATGCTCCTACTCGCGCCGCTTGGCGTGCCTATGACCGTTTCCACTTTGACCAAGTCAAGACCAAGTTGAGCCTCTACGGACCAACCATTATCCTGTAGAAACTAAAAAGAAGCTGAGATAAACTGAACTCAACTTCTTTTTTAGTGTCATATAGGCAATGTTAGTCCTGCATCTGACGTTTGACCTGATAAGGTAAATACAAGACTAGTAAAACCAAACCTGCACCCAGCAAGGCTAGAAGGGCTAGTTTTTCTTGGAAGGTAATCAACCCAACAACTAATTCCACAAGTAAAACAAAACTGGTCAATCCTCGGACTACCGCCTGCA
>CAUQZY010000100.1:0-4264 GCA_963522395.1 uncultured Streptococcus sp. | reverse complement strand
CTTGGTGCAGGAGATGTACTCTGTTGAGACCTTGGCGCGCGTGGATATGCTCTGTTTGGACAAGACGGGCACCATCACCCAAGGAAAGATGCAGGTGGAGGCTGTTCTTCCACTGACGGAAACTTACGGTGAAGAGGCTATTGCCAGCATCCTGACAAGCTATATGGCCCATAGTGAGGATAAGAATCCAACAGCCCAAGCTATTCGAAAGCGTTTTGTGGGAGAAGTTACTTATCCTATGATTGCCAATCTTCCCTTCTCTAGCGACCGCAAGTGGGGAGCAATGGAATTGGAAGGTTTGGGAACAGTTTTCTTAGGGGCGCCTGAGATGTTGCTGGATTCTGAAGTCCCTGAAGCCAGAGAGGCCTTGGAGAGAGGTTCACGTGTCTTGGTCTTGGCTTTCAGTCAGGAAAAACTGGACCATCACAAACCACAGAAACCATCTGATATTCAGGCTCTAGCCTTGCTGGAAATCTTGGACCCGATTCGAGAGGGAGCAGCAGAGACGCTGGACTATCTCCGTT
Source organism: uncultured Streptococcus sp. (assembly GCA_963522395.1). Lineage (GTDB taxonomy): Bacteria > Bacillota > Bacilli > Lactobacillales > Streptococcaceae > Streptococcus. Next base: position 3,740 of record CAUQZY010000100.1, on the reverse strand, counting down.
CTCAGGAAGTGGGCCTCAAGATTATCTCTGGTGACAATCCAGTTACGGTATCCAGCATTGCCCAGAAGGCTGGTTTTGCGGACTACCAGAGCTATGTAGATTGCTCGAAAATCGAGGATGAGGAATTGGTTGCTATGGCTGAGGAGACAGCTATTTTCGGACGTGTTTCCCCTCATCAAAAGAAACTCATCATCCAAACACTAAAAAAAGTAGGGCATACAACAGCTATGACTGGGGATGGAGTTAATGATATCCTGGCTCTTCGTGAGGCGGATTGCTCTATCGTAATGGCGGAGGGAGACCCAGCAACCCGTCAGATTGCCAATCTGGTTCTCTTGAACTCTGACTTTAATGATGTTCCTGAGATTCTCTTTGAAGGTCGTCGCGTGGTCAATAACATTGCTCACATCGCCCCTATTTTCTTGATAAAGACCATCTATTCTTTCTTGCTCGCAGTTATCTGTATCGCCAGTGCTCTTTTAGGTCGGTCTGAGTGGATCTTGATTTTCCCCTTCATTCCGATCCAGATTACCATGATTGACCAGTTCGTGGAAGGTTTCCCACCATTCGTTCTGACTTTTGAGCGAAATATCAAACCTGTTGAGCCAAACTTCCTCAGAAGATCCATGCTTCGTGCCCTACCAAGTGCTCTCATGGTTGTGTTCAGCGTTCTTTTTGTGAAAATATTTGGAAGTAGTCAAGGTTGGTCTGAGTTAGAAATCTCAACTCTACTCTATTATCTCTTGGGGTCAATTGGTTTCTTATCTGTATTTAGAGCCTGCATGCCATTTACCCTATGGCGTGTCCTCTTGATTGTTTGGTCAGTAGGAGGCTTCCTAGCCACAGCTCTCTTCCCAAGAATTCAAAAACTGCTTGAAATTTCAACCTTAACAGGACAAACATTACCTGTTTATGGTGTCATGATGTTGGTCTTTACCGTGATTTTCATCCTGACTAGTCGCTATCAAGCCAGAAAATAAAGAAAGGCTGCAATCTGTGGATTGCGGTCTTTTTAGGTACAAGATTGCCAGCTGAAATGTGGTATAATAAGAGGTAGTAGAGTTTTGGAAAGTGAGAGAAAATGATTTCAAAGAGATTAGAATTAGTGGCTTCCTTTGTGCCACAGGGAGCCATTTTACTCGATGTGGGGAGTGACCATGCTTATCTGCCTATCGAGTTGGTCGAAAGAGGACAAATCAAAAGTGCCATTGCAGGTGAGGTTGTGGAAGGTCCCTACCAATCTGCAGTCAAAAATGTTGAGGCGCACGGCCTAAAGGAGAAAATCGAGGTTCGTTTAGCCAATGGCTTGGCAGCCTTTGAAGAGGCAGACCAAGTGTCTGTCATTACTATTGCTGGTATGGGTGGTCGTTTGATTGCTAGAATTTTAGAAGAAGGCTTGGACAAGTTAGCTAATGTAGAACGATTGATCCTCCAACCAAATAATCGTGAAGACGACTTGCGTATCTGGCTACAAGAGAACGGATTTCAGATTGTAGCTGAAAGCATCTTAGAAGAAGCTGGCAAGTTTTACGAGATTTTGGTGGTGGAAGCAGGACAAATGAAGTTATCAGCCAGCGATGTCCGCTTTGGTCCTTTTTTGTCCAAAGAAGTCAGCCCAGTCTTTGTCCAAAAATGGCAAAAAGAAGCTGCTAAGCTAGAGTTTGCCCTTAACCAAATCCCAGAAAAAAATATAGAGGAACGTCAAGTTCTTGTAGATAAAATTCAAGATATCAAGGAGGTTCTCCATGTTAGCAAGTGAAGTGATTAAAGCGTATGAAGCCTTTTGCTCTCAGGAATTTTCTATGGAGGGAGACAGTCGTGGTCTGCAAATTGGCACTTTGGACAAGGATATCCAAAGGGTCATGGTGACTCTGGATATTCGTGAAGAAACGATGGCTGAAGCTATTGAAAAGGGTGTGAATTTGATTATTGTCAAGCACGCGCCGATTTTCCGTCCCATCAAGGATTTGGTAGCTAGCCGTCCACAAAATCAGATTTACATTGATCTCATCAAGCATGACATCGCAGTTTATGTCAGCCATACCAATATTGACATCGTTGAAAATGGTCTCAATGACTGGTTCTGTCAGATGTTAGGAATCGAGGAGACAACTTATCTTCAGGAGACAGGTCCTGAACGTGGAATTGGACGTATTGGGAATGTTCAGCCTCAGACATTTGGGGAATTGGCCCAGAATGTCAAGCAAGTCTTTGGTTTAGATAGCCTTCGATTGGTGCATTATCAAGAGAATGACTTGCAGAAGACTATTTCAAGAGTGGCCATCTGTGGTGGAAGTGGGCAGTCTTTCTATAAGGATGCTTTAGCAAAAGGGGCAGATGTCTATATCACTGGTGATATTTACTACCATACTGCTCAGGATATGCTGTCTGATGGTTTGTTGGCATTGGATCCAGGTCATTATATCGAAGTGCTTTTTGTGGAAAAAATAGCAGCACTCCTTACTCAATGGAAAGAGGAAAAAGGCTGGACAATCGATATTGTACCTAGTCAAGCATCGACCAATCCTTTCCACCATATCTAGTTAGAAAGTGAAAACAATGAAAAAAGTTGCCATTATTGGAGCAGGAATTGTGGGAGCAACAGCTGCCTACTACCTCTCTAAAGAAAGTGACCTGGAGGTGACCGTTTTTGACCATGGACAGGGGCAGGCCACCAAGGCAGCAGCGGGAATTATCAGTCCTTGGTTTTCCAAACGCCGCAATAAAGCTTGGTACAAGATGGCACGCTTGGGGGCTGACTTTTATGTGGATTTATTAGCTGATTTAGAGAAGTCAGGGCAAGAAATCGACTTTTACCAGCGTTTGGGAGTCTTTCTCCTGAAAAAGGATGAAACTAAGTTGGAAGAACTTTATCAACTAGCCCACCAGCGCAGAGAAGAATCTCCCTTGATAGGGCAATTAGCCATTCTGGACCAAGCATCAGCTAATGAATTATTCCCTGGTTTGCAGGGATTTGATCACCTGCTCTATGCTTCTGGTGGAGCGAGAGTAGATGGCCAACTCTTAGTGACTCGTTTGCTGGAAGCTAGTCAGGTTAAGCTGGTCAAAGAAAAAGTGATTCTGACACCGTTAGCATCAGGTTACCAGATTGACGAAGAGGTGTTTGATCAGGTTATTTTGGCGACGGGAGCTTGGTTGGGGGATATGTTAGAACCCTTGGGTTATGCTGTGGATGTCCGTCCTCAAAAAGGCCAACTCCGAGATTATCAGCTGGCCCAAGACATGGAAGCTTACCCTGTTGTTATGCCAGAAGGGGAGTGGGATTTGATTCCTTTTGCAGGTGGGAAATTGTCCCTAGGAGCTACTCATGAAAATGATATGGGATTTGATTTGACGGTAGATGAAACCTTGCTCCAGCAAATGGAGGAGGCAGCCTTGCCTCACTATCCAGTCTTGGCAGTAGCGACTTCAAGAGCTGAGCGTGTGGGAATCCGTGCCTATACCAGCGATTTCTCACCTTTCTTTGGGCAAGTACCTGGCTTAGCAGGTGTCTATGCTGCTAGTGGACTAGGTTCATCAGGTCTCACAACTGGTCCTATCATTGGCTACCATCTAGCTCAACTAATCCAAGACAAGGAGTTGACCTTGGACCCTCTAAACTACCCAATTGAAAACTATGTCAAACGAGTAAAAATCGAATAAGAATTTTACTGAAATTTTAGCTTCCCCTCTAGGATGGCAAATGACATTCCCTATCAAAAATGGTAAAATAAGAAAAA
>CAUQZY010000099.1:0-4298 GCA_963522395.1 uncultured Streptococcus sp. | reverse complement strand
GCTCAGGTGGTGCTAAGAAAGAAGGAGAAGCAGCTAGCAAGAAAGAAATCATCGTAGCAACTAACGGATCACCAAAACCATTTATCTATGAAGAAAATGGTGAATTGACAGGTTACGAGATTGAGCTTATTCGTGCTATCTTTAAAGACTCAGACAAGTATACTGTCAAGTTTGAAAAGACAGAGTGGTCAGGGATTTTCCCAGGACTTGATAGCGATCGTTACCAAATGGCCGTTAACAACCTCAGTTATACCAAAGAACGTGCAGAGAAATACCTCTACGCAGCGCCAACTGCTAAAAACCCTAACGTTCTTGTTGTGAAGAAGGACGACACTAGCATCAAGTCTCTTGATGATATCGGTGGAAAATCTACTGAAGTCGTTCAAGGAACAACCTCAGCTAAACAATTGGAAGCATACAACACAGAACATGCGGATAATCCAACTGTCCTTAACTACACTAGAGCAGACTTCCAACAAATCATGGGACGCTTGAGCGATGGCCAATTTGACTACAAGATTTTTGATAAAATCGGTGTTGAAACAGTCATCAAGAACCAAGGTTTGGACAACTTGAAAGTTATCGAACTTCCAAGCGACCAACAACCTTACGTTTACCCACTTCTTGCCAAAGGTCAAGATGAGTTGAAAACGTTTGTAGACAAACGCATCCAAGAACTCTACAAAGATGGAACGCTTGAAAAATTGTCTAAACAATTCTTCGGAGACACTTATCTACCAGCAGAAGCTGATATTAAATAATTTCTTGAAATCATCCATTCTGAATAAGATGGGTGATTTCTCAGTTTTTAGGGATATAGTTTTAAACTATATATCTGACTATCTAATAACAATTTGTGAAATCAAACAAATTGTGAGATACTAGTACGGTATTATTTTTAAGGAGAAAGAATCATGAAAATTAAAAAATGGCTTGGTGTAGCAGCCCTTGCTACAGTCGCAGGTTTGGCTCTTGCAGCTTGCGGAAACTCAGAAAAGAAAGCAGACAATGCAACAACTATCAAAATCGCAACGGTTAACCGTAGCGGTTCTGAAGAAAAACGTTGGGACAAAATCCAAGAATTGGTTAAAAAAGACGGTATCACTTTGGAATTTACAGAGTTCACAGACTACTCACAACCAAACAAGGCAACTGCTGATGGCGAAGTAGATTTGAACGCTTTCCAACACTATAACTTCTTGAACAACTGGAACAAAGAAAACGGGAAAGACCTTGTAGCGATTGCAGATACGTACATCTCTCCAATTCGCCTTTACTCAGGTTTGAATGGAAGTGACAACAAGTACACTAAAGTAGAAGACATCCCAGCAAACGGAGAAATTGCTGTACCGAACGATGCTACAAACGAAAGCCGTGCGCTTTACTTGCTTCAATCAGCTGGCTTGATTAAATTGGATGTTTCAGGAACTGCCCTTGCAACAGTTGCTAACATCAAAGAAAATCCAAAGAACTTGAAAATCACTGAATTGGACGCTAGCCAAACAGCTCGTTCATTGTCATCAGTTGACGCTGCCGTTGTAAACAATACCTTCGTTACAGAAGCAAAATTGGACTACAAGAAAGCACTTTTCAAAGAACAAGCTGATGAAAACTCAAAACAATGGTACAACATCATCGTTGCGAAAAAAGATTGGGAAACATCACCAAAAGCTGATGCTATCAAGAAAGTGATCGCAGCTTACCACACAGATGACGTGAAAAAAGTTATCGAAGAAACATCAGACGGTTTGGATCAACCAGTTTGGTAATAAGAAACAGGGAGGTGGGAGAGAGAATTCCACCTCTTGCTTTTGTATAGAGCATGGATTGTCAGGAAGAGTAGTTCATAGAAAGGTAGAGAGAATATGGTTTTTCCTAGCGAACAAGAACAGATTGAAAAATTTGAAAAAGATCATGTAGCCCAGCATTATTTTGAGGTTTTGCGTACCTTGATTTCTAAGAAATCGGTCTTTGCCCAGCAGGTTGGACTTAAGGAAGTCGCAAACTATCTGGGTGAGATTTTCAAGCGTGTTGGGGCTGAAGTGGAGATTGATGAGACTTATACAGCTCCCTTTGTCATGGCGCATTTCAAGAGTTCGCGCCCAGATGCTAAGACCTTGATTTTCTATAACCACTATGACACTGTGCCAGCGGACGGGGATCAGGTCTGGACGGAGGATCCTTTTACTCTTTCGGTGCGTAATGGCTTCATGTATGGGCGTGGAGTTGACGATGACAAGGGTCATATCACAGCTCGTTTGAGTGCTTTGAGAAAATACATGCAGCACCACGATGACCTGCCTGTCAATATCAGTTTTATCATGGAGGGAGCGGAGGAATCGGCTTCGACAGACCTGGATAAGTATCTGGAAAAACATGCGGATAAACTCCGTGGCGCAGATTTGTTGGTCTGGGAACAAGGGACCAAAAATGCCTTGGAACAGCTAGAAATTTCTGGTGGAAATAAGGGGATTGTGACCTTTGATGCCAAGGTAAAAAGCGCTGATGTGGATATCCATTCGAGTTATGGTGGGGTTGTGGAATCAGCTCCTTGGTACCTACTTCAAGCTCTACAGTCTCTTCGTGCAGCAGATGGCCGTATCTTGGTTGAAGGTTTGTACGGAGAAGTTCAAGAGCCAAATAAACGGGAATTGGCCTTGGTGGATACCTATGCCCAACGCAATCCAGGAGAAATCAGCCAGATTTATGGTTTGGAATTACCTCTCTTACAAGAGGACCGTGCCGCCTTTCTAAAACGTTTCTTTTTTGAACCAGCCCTTAATATCGAAGGGATTCAGTCAGGTTATCAAGGACAAGGAGTCAAAACGATTTTGCCAGCAGAAGCCAGTGCTAAGCTAGAGGTTCGTTTGGTTCCTGGCCTAGAACCGCATGATGTTCTGGAAAAAATTCGGAAACAGCTAGACAAAAACGGCTTTGATAAGGTAGAATTATACTATACCTTGGGAGAGATGAGCTATCGAAGCGATATGAGTGCGCCAGCCATTCTCAATGTGATCGAGTTGGCCAAGAAATTCTATCCACAGGGCGTTTCAGTCTTGCCGACAACAGCGGGGACAGGGCCTATGCATACGGTCTTTGATGCCCTAGAGGTGCCAATGGTGGCCTTCGGTCTAGGAAATGCCAATAGCCGAGACCACGGTGGAGATGAAAATGTGCGAATCGCCGATTACTACACCCATATTGAATTAGTAGAGGAGCTGATTAGAAGCTATGAGTAGAGATATTATCAAGTTAGATCAGATCGATGTGACTTTTCACCAAAAGAAGAGAACCATCACAGCGGTCAAGGATGTGACTATTCACATCCAAGAAGGGGATATCTACGGAATCGTTGGATATTCTGGAGCAGGGAAATCAACCCTTGTACGGGTGATTAACCTCTTGCAAAAACCATCTGCAGGGAAAATTACCATTGACGACGATGTGATTTTTGATGGTAAGGTGACCTTGACGGCAGAGCAGTTGCGTCGTAAACGTCAAGATATCGGGATGATTTTCCAGCATTTTAACCTGATGAGTCAAAAGACAGCAGAGGAGAATGTAGCCTTTGCCCTCAAACACTCTGGACTCAGCAAGGAAGAAAAGAAGGCTAAAGTAGCCAAGTTGTTGGACTTGGTTGGCTTGGCAGACCGTGCTGAAAACTACCCTTCACAACTATCTGGAGGGCAAAAACAGCGTGTGGCCATTGCGCGTGCCTTGGCAAATGATCCAAAAATCTTGATTTCAGACGAGTCAACTTCTGCCCTTGATCCTAAGACAACCAAGCAGATTTTGGCCTTGTTGCAAGATTTGAACCAAAAATTAGGCTTGACTGTTGTCTTGATTACGCATGAAATGCAGATTGTCAAAGACATTGCCAACCGTGTAGCAGTTATGCAAGATGGTCATTTGATTGAAGAGGGTAGTGTCCTTGAAATCTTCTCAGACCCTAAACAACCTTTGACTCAAGACTTTATCTCAACAGCAACAGGAATTGACGAAGCCATGGTCAAAATCGAGAAACAAGAAATCGTGGAACACTTGTCTGAAAACAGTCTCTTGGTGCAGCTCAAGTACGCTGGAGCTTCAACAGACGAGCCACTTTTGAATGAATTGTACAAGCACTACCAAGTAACGGCCAATATCCTTTACGGAAATATTGAAATTCTTGATGGTACTCCTGTTGGTGAGCTTGTGGTTGTCTTGTCAGGGGAAAAAGAAGCCTTGGCAAGTGCTCAAGAGGCCATCCGTCAGGCTGGTGTGCAACTAAAAGTATTGAAGGGAGGACAGTAAGATGG
>CAUQZY010000098.1:0-4346 GCA_963522395.1 uncultured Streptococcus sp. | reverse complement strand
GCTATGGTCAAATCCAGCGGAAAATCCATTGTTCTCGGAGCCATCTGCTGGATTGCCATCATCCTCACTAGTCTTGGTATGCAGACCCTTATCGGCATTTTCTAATACTCTTCGAAAATCTCTTCAAACCACGTCAACGTCGCCTTGCCGTATATATGTGACTGACTTCGTCAGTCTTATCTACAACCTCAAAACAGTGTTTTGGGCTGACTTCGTCAGTTCTATCCACAACCTCAAAACTGTATTTTGAGCTGACTTCGTCAGTTCTATCCACAACCTCAAAACTGTGTTTTGAGCAACCTGCGGCTAGTTTTCTAGTTTGCTAGTTTGCTCTCTGATTTTCATTGAGTATAACACAAAAGGTAGCCCACCAGCTACCTTTTTCTTATGCTTCCTTAATCAAGCGAGTATGTTCTCTCTTGATGCAGCGATTCATCACAATGTCATCGCATCCACCAGAACGCAAAATCTCTTCCGCTTCTAGATTTTCAAGTCCTAGCTGCGCCCAAAAAATCTTAGCATCAGCCTTGAGAAAATCACGCGCCACATCTGGCAAAAACTCACTGCGACGGTAAACATTGACAATATCTACAGGAAAAGGAATCTCTGCTAGGCTAGCATAAGCCTTTTCACCCAAGATTTCTCCACCTGCAACCTTAGGATTGACTGGAATGATTTTATAACCCCGAGCCTGCATTTCCTTGGTAACTCGATTGCTGGTTGTTTCCTCACGGTCTGACAAACCTACCACAGCAAGGGTTTTACTCGCTGCGAGATACTGACGAATCACGCCATCACTTGGATTGATAAATTCTTGACTCATAGAAATCCTCCTTTTTCATCAGTATAGCACAATTTGAAAAGGCTTGCATAATTCTACTACAAAAAAGGAGGACTAGCCCCCTTTTTATTTAGCCTCGTACCAGGTTGCCCCTTCATTCTCATCCGCGATGAGGGGAACACTGAGTTGAATAGCTTCTTCCATGGTTTGTTTCACCAATTTTTTCATCTCTGCCAATTCAGACTTAAGAACTTCAAGGACGATTTCATCGTGCACTTGTAACAGCATCTTAGTCTGATAACCACCTGCAACCAAGGCTTTGTCCAGCTGGATCATGGCAATCTTGAGAATATCTGCCGCCGAACCCTGGATAGGGGAGTTGATGGCAGTTCTCTCTGCAAAACCACGAATGTTGAAGTTGCGCGAATTGATATCTGGCAACTCACGGCGACGCTTAAAGAGGGTCTCTACATAGCCCTTATCACGCGCCTCACGCACCACTTCATCCATGTAGTTTTTAATACCTGGGAAGCGTTCAAAGTAGGTATCAATGTAGGCTTTGGCCTCCTTACGGCTAATGCCCAGATTATTAGACAAACCAAAGTCTGAAATCCCGTAAACCACTCCAAAGTTAACCGCCTTAGCATTGCGACGGTCATTTGCAGTCACATCCTCAGGACGCTCAATGCCAAAGACCCGCATGGCTGTCGAAGTATGGATATCTGCCCCCTCTTGGAAGGCCTTAATCAAGTGCTCATCCTTAGAGATATGCGCCAAAACGCGCAATTCAATCTGTGAATAGTCCGAGCTGAGAAGCACACTATCCTCCCACTCAGGCACAAAAGCCTTACGAATGAGACGGCCTTGTTCCAAACGCACAGGAATATTTTGCAAGTTTGGATCCACACTAGACAGACGCCCAGTCTGGGTCAAATCCTGCACATAGCGAGTATGAATCTTGCCATCAGCCAAAATCCAGTCCTGCAAGCCAATCACATAAGTCGATTGAATCTTAGTAATCTGACGGTAGTCAAGAATTTTCTTAACAATCGGAGCAATAGGAGCCAGGCGCTCCAAGACATCCACCGCTGTCGAATATCCTGTCTTGGTTTTCTTAGTGTATTCTAGAGGTAGCCCCAATTTTTCAAAGAGAAGTACGCCCAACTGCTTAGGCGAGTTGATATTAAACTCCTCACCAGCCAGTTCGTAAATCTCCTGAGTCAGTTTTTCAATGACAAGCTCATTTTCAGCCTGCATCTCAAGCAAGGTCTCTTTCTTGACCGTAATCCCAGCAATTTCCATCTTGGCAAGGACAAAAGCCAGAGGTTGCTCCATATCATAAAGAAGCTCTAACTGCCCATTTTCACTGAGCTTTTCAAGTAAAATAGGCTCTGTCTCAACCAAAACAGCAAGCTTACGAGCTAAGTGTTCCAATAATTTCTCGCGTTCAGGAATGGCCTTCTTGACTCCCTTACCATAGAAAGTCTCATCATCAACCAAATAAGTCTGACCATAAAGACTAGCAATAGTCGCAATTTCATTGTCCTCCACAGTCGAAAGGAGGTATTTAGCCAAACGGCTATCAAAAGCAGGCGCCTGCAAATCCACACCAAAACGATTCAAGAGAACTTTAGCCTTCTTAAAGTCATACACCCTCAAAGGTGTTTTTTCTAAAAAGGCCTTGAAAATCGGGTCTTGCAACAGCTCAAGCTTGTCTGTGGCATAGAGCTTATCTCCACAAGACCAAGCAAAACCAACCAAATCATCCGTATGGTAATTCTCACCAAAAAGCTCAAAATGGAAGATAGACTCTTCACTCAGCATATCTTGACTGATTTGGTCAACAATAGTAAAATCCAAACTCTCAGCCACATCAGCTGACGACACATTTAAAGCCTGCTTGAGCTGTTTGAAGCCCATCTCATCGTAGAATTTCCCAAGATTTTCCACATCTGGACCACTATAGACCAAATCCTCCAAACCAATCTCAATCGGTGCCTTGGTATCAATGGTCGCCAGTGTTTTAGACAAAAAGGCCTGTTCCTTATCATTGATGAGATTTTCCTTCATCTTAGAAGCCTTCATCCCATCGATATTTTCATAAATCCCCTCAAGCGAACCATGCTCCAGCAAGAGCTTGATACCCGTCTTTTCACCGATTTTGGTCACCCCAGGGATATTATCCGACTTATCACCCATGAGCGCCTTGAGATCGATAAACTGAGTCGGTGTAATGCCCATCTTTTCCATGAGATAGTCTGGCGTAAAGGCCTCAAACTCAGCCACACCTTTCTTGGAAATCTCAACCACCGTATGCTCATCCGTCAGCTGAATCAAGTCCTTGTCCCCACTGACAATGGTAATATCAAAACCATCCTGCTCTGCTAGCTTATCCAGTGTCCCAATGATGTCATCCGCCTCATACTGAGCCAACTCATAATGACGAATCCCCATATGATCCAGCAACTCACGAATGAAAGGAAATTGCTCACGAAACTCATCAGGAGTCTTAGCTCGACCACCCTTATAGTCCGCATACATCTCTGTCCGGAAGGTCGTCTTTCCCGCATCAAAAGCCACCAAAATATGACTCGGCTCAACTCGCTCCAACAAATGGCTCAACATCAACTGAAAGCCATAAATCGCATTGGTATGCAAGCCAGCCGCATTTTTAAAACGGTCCAACTGCTGATAGAGCGCAAAAAACGCCCGAAAAGCAACAGAAGACCCATCAATCAATAATAATTTTTTCTTATCCATACACCCATTATAAAGGAAAGCACCAAAAAATACCATTGGGAAGAGCCAGACCAAGCATTTTTCATACTTTTTCCGAATAAATAGATAGAAGCATCAAATCTAGTAAATCTAGATTTAAAAATGTGCTATAATGAAAGGAGAAAGAATATGACTGTACGTCATCCGGGCATCAGCCCGACTAATGATTTAGTTGCTAAGAAAATCTTTAGCAATCCAGAAATCACTTGTCAATTTATTCGCGATATGTTGGATCTACCAGCTAAAAATGTGACTATTTTGGAGGGAAGTAACATTCATGTCTTGCCTTCCATGCCTTACTCGGCGCAGGATTTCTATACTAGTATAGATGTTTTAGCTGAACTAGATAATGGCACTCAAGTAATCATTGAGATTCAGGTGCATCATCAGAATTTTTTCATCAATCGTTTGTGGGCTTATCTATGTAGTCAGGTCAATCAAAACCTAGAAAAAATTTGTCAACGAGAAGGTGATACTCATCAGAGTTACAAACACATTGCACCAGTATACGCAATTGCAATCGTGGACAGCAATTACTTCTCAGATGATTTGGCCTTCCACAGTTTCAGTATGCGCGAGGACACGACAGGTGAAGTTTTAACAATTACAAACAATGGTCAAGAAAACCATCTAGTCAAGATGGCATTCTTGGAATTAAAAAAATACAGAGAAACCAGCAAAGACGAGATTCGTAAACCGTGGTTGGAGTTTTTCGGGAATAAACCCTTTACCCAACAACCCGAGCGAGCCATCAGCCAAGCAGATCAACTGCTGGACTACAAGAGCT
>CAUQZY010000097.1:0-4491 GCA_963522395.1 uncultured Streptococcus sp. | reverse complement strand
GTCTGGCTCGTCCTGCCTACAACAACATGCAGAACCAAAACTGGCCAGCCATTGTTTACCGCCTCAAGCTGTCAGGGACCTTTGTCTATCTACCAGAAAATAACATGCTTGGCTTTATCCATCCTAGCGAGCGCTATGCAGAGCCACGTTTGGGGCAAGTCTTAGATGCGCGTGTCATTGGTTTCCGTGAAGTGGACCGCACCTTGAACCTCTCCCTCAAACCACGTTCTTTTGAAATGTTGGAAAATGATGCTCAGATGATTTTGACTTACTTGGAAAGCAATGGCGGTTTCATGACCTTAAATGATAAGTCATCTCCAGACGACATCAAGGCAACCTTTGGCATTTCTAAAGGTCAGTTCAAGAAAGCACTCGGTGGCTTGATGAAGGCTGGCAAAATCAAGCAAGACCAGTTTGGGACAGAGTTGATTTAGGGAGACATATGAGAAAATCATTTTACACTTGGCTCATGACCGAGTGCAATCCTAAAAGTAACAGTCCCAAAGCTGTCTTGGCAGACCTCGCTTTTGAAGAGTCAGCCTTCCCAAAACACACAGATGATTTTGATGAGGTGAGTCGCTTTTTAGAGGAACATGCCAGTTTCTCTTTTAACCTAGGAGACTTTGACGCTATCTGGCAAGAATACTTAGAACACTAGCATGATTCACTGGGTTTGGGCTAGTAATTTCTCCATCCCTTTGCTATAATAAAAAGAAATAAAAGGATTAGAGAGGTTCTTTATTTGAAGGAACATTCAATAGACATTCAACTGAGTCATCCAGATGACCTGTTTCATCTTTTTGGTTCCAATGAGCGCCATCTTCGTTTGATGGAAGAAGAGCTTGATGTGGTGATTCATGCTCGTACGGAGATTGTCCAGGTTTTGGGAGAAGAGACTGCCTGTGAGGAAGCCCGTCAGGTTATTCAGGCTTTCATGGTCTTGGTAAATCGTGGGATGACCGTTGGTACGCCAGATGTGGTGACTGCGATTAGCATGGTCAAAAACGATGAAATCGACAAGTTTGTCGCCCTTTACGAAGAAGAAATCATCAAAGATAATACAGGGAAGCCTATCCGTGTCAAAACACTGGGTCAAAAACTTTATGTGGACAGTGTCAAACAGCATGATGTGACCTTTGGAATCGGACCCGCAGGGACAGGGAAAACCTTTCTTGCAGTGACCTTGGCAGTGACTGCCCTTAAACGTGGGCAAGTCAAACGGATTATCTTAACACGTCCAGCGGTGGAAGCAGGAGAGAGTCTAGGTTTTCTTCCAGGTGATCTTAAGGAGAAAGTGGATCCTTACCTTCGACCTGTTTATGATGCCTTGTATCAGATTCTGGGAAAAGACCAGACGACTCGTCTCATGGAGCGTGAAATTATTGAGATTGCGCCCCTTGCCTACATGCGTGGCCGGACCTTGGATGATGCCTTTGTCATTCTCGATGAGGCGCAAAATACGACCATCATGCAGATGAAGATGTTCTTGACTCGTTTAGGTTTTCATTCTAAGATGATTGTCAATGGAGATATCAGTCAGATTGACCTGCCACGTAATGTCAAGTCCGGTTTGATTGATGCCCAAGAGAAACTCAAGAACATCCATCAGATTGACTTTGTTCATTTTTCAGCTAAGGATGTGGTTCGCCATCCAGTTGTCGCTCAGATTATCCGAGCTTATGAACCAGCTCCAGTTAAAAATGAAGAGCGTGAAGAAGTCCAAGAAGAAACAGAATAGCAAAAAAGAGCAGTTCAGGTGGAATTGCTCTTTCTTTTATCTGATAATTAGATTTTTTAGATTAGTTCATCAATTGGAGTATGTTTTTTATCGAGACCTTGGGCTACTGGAAGACTGGTTAAGTAACCTTGATAAGTAGTAACCCCTTGGCGCAAGCCCTCATCTTCAGAGATTGCTTGTACAAAACCTTTACCAGCCAAAGCTTCGATATAAGGAAGAGTGACATTGGTTAGGGCAATGGTTGAAGTACGAGCAACCGCACCAGGGATGTTGGCAACGGCATAGTGGAGAACACCGTGTTTTTCATATACAGGCTCATCGTGCGTTGTCACACGGACAGCTGTTTCGATAACGCCACCTTGGTCAACAGCAACGTCAACGATGACTGATCCTGGACGCATTTGCTTGACCATCTCATCAGTCACCAGTTTCGGAGCTTTGGCACCAGGGATGAGAACCGCTCCGATCACCACATCCGCATCTCTCACACTGGCTTCGATGTTGAAAGAATTTGACATAAGAGTTTGAATTTGGTGACCAAAGACCTCCTCTAAAACGGAGAGACGTTTAGCACTGATATCAAGGATGGTTACTTGTGCACCAAGACCAAGAGCAATTCGAGCAGCATGGGTCCCTACGACACCGCCACCGATGATGGTTACTTTCCCTTTAGGTACACCCGGCACACCACCCAGTAAGACACCAGAACCTCCTGCTTGCTTAGTTAGGAAATGAGCACCGATTTGGACTGCCATACGGCCAGCAACCTCACTCATAGGTACGAGGAGTGGTAATTGACCTTGGAAATCACGGACAGTTTCATAGGCAATCCCAGTTGTTTTTGCTTCCAACATAGCATCTGCTAATTCTGGAGCAGCGGCCATGTGCAAGTAGGTGAAGAGAAGCAGGTCGTCACGTAAGTAACCATATTCAGAAGCTAGTGGTTCTTTTACTTTCACGACCAACTCTGCAGCCTAGGCTTCACCAGCAGTAGCGACAATTTCAGCTCCTTGCTTTTGATAGTCAGCATCAGTAAAGCCAGAACCGAGACCAGCATTTGTTTCGATAAGGACGCGATGACCACGGCCGACTAAGCTGTGGACACCAGCAGGTGTTAGGGCAACACGGTTTTCATTATTCTTAATTTCTTTTGGAATTCCGATTAACATAGAGAAAAACTCCCTTTCTATTGACGGGTTGTAAATGATTTATCACATTATCTATAAAATAAGGTGATGATTTTATTCTATATGAAACCGCTTTAAAAAGCAAGAAAAATTTGTTGTAATTTATTTTTTATGCTAGACTTGTAGAAAATATTTTTAAATGGAGGAGAAGTATGGAATCAATCTTTTTAAAACTAGCTCAGTATCCGATAGTGGAGACAGAGCGTTTATTGCTTAGACCTGTAACCTTGGATGATGCGGAAGCAATGTTTGACTATGCCTCGGACAGAGAAAATACGCGTTACACTTTTCTAACCAATCAAAGCTTGGAAGAAACCAAGAATAACATTGCTCAGTTCTACTTGGCCAATCTCTTGGGACGGTGGGGAATAGAACTGAAATTCAATGGCAAATTTATTGGAACCATTGACTTGCACAAGATTGATTCTGTTCTTAAGAAGGCAGCTATTGGCTATATTATCAATAAAAAGTATTGGAATCAAGGTTTGACGACAGAAGCCAATCGTGCTGTGATTGAGCTAGCTTTTGAGAAGATAGGGATGAATAAGTTGGTTGCCCTTCACGATAAGGACAACCCTGCATCTGGAAAGGTCATGGAGAAATCAGGCATGCGTTTTTCACATGTAGAACCATATGCTTGTATGGACCAGCATGAAGAAGGCCGAATCGTGACCAGAGTTCATTATGTCTTGACCAAGGAAGACTATTTTGCAAATAAATAAGCAGTTGAGAAGAAATTTTCAACTGTTTTTTCTTCCTCTTACGAATAATCTAAGAGAGGAGAAAATATGGAAGCAATTATCGAGAAAATCAAAGAGTATAAAATCATTGTCATCTGTACTGGTCTGGGCTTGCTTGTAGGAGGATTTTTCCTGCTAAAGCCAGATTCACAAACACCTGTCAAGGAAACGAATTTACAGGCAGAAGTTGCAGCTGTTTCCAAGGATTCATCGACCGAAAAGGATGTGAAGAAGGAAGAAAAGGAAGAACCGGTTGAACAAGATCTAATCACAGTAGATGTAAAAGGCGCTGTTAAAGCACCTGGAATTTATGATTTGCCGGTAGGTAGTCGGGTCAATGATGCCGTTCAGAAGGCTGGTGGCTTGACAGAGCAAGCAGACAGCAAGTCGCTCAATCTAGCTCAGAAAGTTAGTGATGAAGCTCTGGTTTACGTTCCAACTAAGGGAGAAGAAGCAGTTAGTCAACAGACTGGTTCTGGGACAGTTTCTTCAAGAAGCAAGGAAAAGAAGATCAATCTCAACAAGGCCAGTCTGGAAGAACTCAAGCAGGTCAAAGGCTTGGGAGGAAAACGAGCCCAGGATATTATCGATCATCGTGAGACAAATGGCAAATTCAAGTCGGTTGATGAACTTAAGAAGGTCTCTGGCATTGGTGCTAAAACGATAGAAAAGCTAAAAGACTATGTTACAGTGGATTAAGAATTTCCCCCTTCCCCTAATCTATCTGAGTTTTCTATTGCTTTGGCTTTACTACGCTATTTTCTCAGCATCCTATCTTGCTTTGTTGGGTTTCGTTTTTCTGCTAATCTGTCTTTTTTTCCAATTT
>CAUQZY010000096.1:0-4497 GCA_963522395.1 uncultured Streptococcus sp. | reverse complement strand
GGTGATATCAAAGCAATCCTTGGTGCAGTAGTCTTCCTTGTATTCTATATCGGTATCTTTGCTTGGTACAGAAAACAAATGATCAAACGTAACGAAGAGTACGCAGCAAAAGCAAAATAATGCGCTCCTATAAAATGTAAATTGTTGAAACTAGGTTGTCATACCATTAGGAGTGACAGCCTAGTTTTTTATAAACTATCAAGAAATCGGAGAAAATAATGGTAATTGAATTAAAATCAGAACAATTAAGAGTTCAATTTAACAGTTTTGGTGGGGCTCTTTCTTCTATAAAAGATGCTGAGGGACTTGAGTATTTGTGGCAAGGGGATGCCACTTATTGGAGTGGACAAGCTCCTGTTCTCTTCCCCATTTGTGGTTCTTTGAGAGAGGATACAGCCCTCTATATAGATGAGAAGGGACAAGAAAGTCAAGGAAAGATTCCTCGTCATGGTTTGGTTCGTAAGAAAGAATTTGAATTAGTTGAACAGACAGATAATAGTGTAACTTTTGCAATTGAAGACGATGAGAATAGCTATCAAAATTATCCTTATCATTTCCGCCTAGTGATCACTTATACCCTTTCTGGCAAAACAGTACGAACTCAATACAAAATCTTTAATAAAGAAACTAGCAAGGTCATGCCATACTTTATTGGTGGACATCCAGGATTTAATTGTCCTCTACTGGATGATGAGGTCTATGAAGATTATTATCTAGAGTTTGAGAAAGAAGAGACTTGCTCTGTTCCACGTCCTTTCCCAGAAACAGGCATGTTGGATTTCCAAGATAGAAGTCCATGGCTAGAAGGTCAAAAAGAATTAGACCTTAGCTATGATCTTTTCAGTACAGATGCAGTCACCTTAGATGAATTGCAATCTAGAACAATTGCCCTTCGTTCTCGTAAACATGATAAGGGATTGAAAGTGCACTTTGCAGAGTTTCCAAATCTCATCATCTGGTCAACTTTGAATAAAGGTCCTTTCATTGCTTTTGAACCATGGTCTGGCTTGTCAACATCTCTTGAAGAAGGAGATCATCTAGAAGATAAGAAGAATGTTCGTCTCCTAGAACCTGGTCAAGTGGATCAAATTGGTTTTGACATCGAAATTTTTTAGATTAAAAAATAAAACACAAAAACAAACATTAACTGTTGACTTTTTCAGGAAATAGGAGTATATTATGTTTGTAAGCAACAAATGATGTTTGTAACAAACAAATAATCAATTGTTATATTCTCTTGAGTGGAGAAAGATTATTTCTAGGGAACTGGTTTCCTAAACTTGAATAAGGTGTCATTCATCTCATTCAATCCAATTTGTCAATAAACTGCTAGAAAACTTTTTGTAGGTAAACTGCTAACTATAAAAGGTTTTACTAGCCTAGAAAAATAAAAAGGAGTATACAATATGTCTATTGTTATCGGTGCAGATGCTGCAGGTTTGAGATTGAAAGAAGTTGTGAAAGACTTCTTGGAAAAAGAAAACTTCCACGTTGTGGATGTTACAGCTGAAGGTCAAGACTTTGTTGATGTGACTCTTGCTGTTGCTGCAGAAGTAAACAAAGAAGAACAAAACCTTGGTATCGTGATTGATGCTTATGGAGCTGGTCCATTCATGGTTGCAACTAAGATCAAAGGAATGGTTGCTGCAGAAGTATCTGACGAACGTTCAGCTTATATGACTCGTGGCCACAACAACTCACGTATGATCACTATGGGTGCACAACTTGTTGGTGATGAATTGGCTAAAAACATCGCTAAAGGATTTGTTAACGGTAAATACGATGGTGGACGTCACCAAATTCGTGTCGACATGTTGAACAAAATGTGCTAATTAGATTACAGTAAGAAAGGTAAGTTAAAAATGAGAATTGCAATTGGATGTGACCACATCGTAACAGATGAAAAAATGGCGGTTTCAGAATTTTTGAAATCAAAAGGATATGAAGTCATTGACTTTGGTACATATGACCATACACGTACTCACTACCCAATCTTTGGTAAAAAAGTAGGGGAAGCTGTAACTAGCGGTCAAGCTGATCTTGGGGTATGTATCTGTGGTACTGGTGTTGGTATCAACAATGCTGTAAATAAAGTTCCTGGTGTTCGTTCTGCCTTGGTTCGTGATATGACAACAGCCCTTTATGCTAAAGAACAATTGAACGCCAACGTTATCGGTTTTGGTGGTAAGATTACTGGTGAATTGCTCATGTGTGATATCATCGAAGCTTTCATCCATGCTGAATACAAACCAACTGAAGAAAACAAAAAATTGATTGCGAAAATTGAACACCTTGAAAGTCACAATGCTCAACAAACTGACGCAAACTTCTTCACTGAATTCCTTGAAAAATGGGATCGCGGAGAATACCACGACTAAGAGGTGACCTATGATTTTAACAGTCACAATGAACCCATCCATTGATATTTCCTATCCCTTGGATGAGTTAAAGATTGATACTGTCAATCGTGTGGTTGATGTAACCAAAACGGCTGGTGGTAAGGGACTCAATGTTACCCGAGTACTTTCAGAATTTGGGGATTCAGTTCTTGCTACTGGTTTAGTGGGTGGCAAACTTGGTGAGTTTTTGGTTGAACATATCGATGATCAAGTAAAGAAAGATTTCTTCTCAATTCAGGGAGAAACTCGTAACTGTATCGCTATTCTCCACGGTGACAACCAAACAGAAGTTCTTGAAAAAGGTCCTGTAGTATTGGAACAAGAAGGTCAAGACTTTTTGG
The DNA here is from genome assembly GCA_963522395.1 of uncultured Streptococcus sp. Taxonomy (GTDB): domain Bacteria; phylum Bacillota; class Bacilli; order Lactobacillales; family Streptococcaceae; genus Streptococcus. Next base: position 1,757 of record CAUQZY010000096.1, on the reverse strand, counting down.
AACATTTCAAAAAACTCTTGGGCTCAGTTGAAGTAGTAGCTATCTCAGGTAGTCTGCCAGCTGGTCTTCCAGTTGATTACTATGCGAGCTTGGTAGAACTTGCTAATCAAGCTGGCAAGCCTGTTGTCTTGGACTGCTCTGGTGCAGCACTGCAGGCGGTTCTTGAATCACCACATAAACCAACAGTCATCAAACCAAATAATGAGGAATTGTCTCAGCTTCTTGGAAGAGAAGTTTCTGAGGATTTGGATGAATTAAAAGAAGTACTTCAAGAACCTTTGTTTGCAGGTATTGAATGGATTATCGTTTCACTTGGTGCCAATGGTGCCTTTGCCAAACATGGTGACACTTTCTACAAGGTAGATATTCCTAGAATTCAGGTAGTAAATCCTGTTGGATCTGGAGATTCTACTGTGGCAGGAATTTCTTCAGGACTTCTTCATAAAGAATCTGATGCAGAACTTTTAATCAAGGCAAATGTCCTTGGAATGCTTAATGCTCAAGAAAAAATGACTGGTCATGTCAACATGGCCAACTATCAAGCTCTATATGATCAATTAATAGTAAAAGAGGTATAAAATGGCTTTAACAGAACAAAAACGTGCACGCTTAGAAAAACTTTCTGATGAAAATGGTATCATCTCAGCTCTTGCATTTGACCAACGTGGTGCTTTGAAACGCCTCATGGCTCAACACCAAACAGAAGAACCAACTGTGGCTCAAATGGAAGAACTTAAAGTTTTGGTAGCAGATGAATTGACTAAATACGCTTCATCTATGCTTCTTGACCCTGAGTATGGACTTCCAGCAACTAAAGCTCTTGATGAAAAAGCTGGTCTTCTCCTTGCTTATGAAAAAACAGGTTACGACACAACAAGCACAAAACGCTTGCCAGACTGCTTGGATGTTTGGTCTGCAAAACGTATTAAAGAAGAAGGTGCAGATGCAGTTAAATTCTTGCTTTACTATGACGTAGATAGCTCAGACGAACTCAACCAAGAAAAACAAGCTTACATCGAACGTATCGGTTCTGAGTGTGTGGCTGAAGATATCCCATTCTTCCTTGAAATCCTTGCTTACGATGAAAAAATTGCTGACGCAGGTTCTGTAGAATACGCTAAAGTAAAACCACACAAAGTTATCGGTGCTATGAAAGTCTTCTCAGACCCACGCTTTAACATTGATGTCTTGAAAGTTGAAGTTCCTGTTAACATTAAATATGTTGAAGGCTTCGCTGAAGGTGAAGTAGTTTATACACGTGAAGAAGCAGCAGCCTTCTTCAAAGCTCAAGATGAAGCAACTAACTTGCCATACATCTACTTGAGTGCTGGTGTATCAGCTAAACTCTTCCAAGATACTCTTGTATTTGCCCATGAATCAGGTGCAAACTTTAATGGTGTTCTTTGTGGCCGTGCTACATGGGCTGGATCAGTTGAAGCTTACATCAAAGATGGTGAAGCAGCAGCTCGCGAATGGCTTCGCACAACTGGTTTTGAAAACATTGACGAACTCAACAAAGTTCTTCAAACAACAGCGACTTCATGGAAAGAACGCGTGTAGCACTCAAATTGCGAAAAAAACTTCAGTCTAGGGATAGAAATATCTCTAGACTTTTTGATGACGTAAAAATAACCTTGAGTTAGTTATCCTCAAGGTTAGAAAAATATAGAAGTTGGAATACAAGTTAATCGTGATATTCTCAACGATTCCACTTGGCATTCTCTTCATCGAAGATATGATCATTGGCAGCTACATCT
>CAUQZY010000095.1:0-4513 GCA_963522395.1 uncultured Streptococcus sp. | reverse complement strand
CAACAACCCGAGCGAGCCATCAGCCAAGCAGATCAACTGCTGGACTACAAGAGCTGGTCTGAGGAGGACAGGAAGATGTTTAGTCAACTACGGATGCGTGAAGAACAAGCCTTGTTAGCACAGGACTATGCCTTGGAACAAGCTGAAGAAAAGGGCTTAGAACGTGGAAAACTGCTTGCTTTTTTAGATATGGTTCGCCAACATCTTTTAACCGTTGAGGTTGCAAGTGAGCAATTGGGCATGAGCGTCGCTGAGTTTGAGGCGTTGTTGTAAAACCAGCACTAACGGTCAAGAAAACCATCTAGTCAAGATGACATTCTTAGAATTAAAAAAATACAGAGAAACCAGCAAAGATAGCATTCGCAAACCGTGGTTGGAGTTTTTTGGGAATAAACCCTTTACCCAAGAACCAGAGCGAGCCATCAGTCAAGCAGACCAACTGCTGGACTACAAGAGCTGGTCTGAGGAGGACAAGAAGATGTTTAGTCAACTACGTATGCGTGAAGAACAAGCATTATTGGCTCATGACTATGCCTTGGAACAAGCAGAGGAAAAGGGCTTAAAACGAGGACGAGCTGAGGGGATTGAACAGGGACTGGAGCGTGGGAAAATCTTTACCTTTCTAGATTTAGTACGCAAACATGTTTTAACTTCTGAATTTGCGAGTGAGCAATTGGGCATGACTGTCGCTGAGTTTGAGGCGATGTTGTAAAATCAGCACTAACGGTCAAGAAAATCATCTGGTTAAGATGACTTTCTTAGAACTAAAAAATACAGAGAAACCAGCAAAGACAAGGTTCGCAAGCCGTGGTTGGAGTTTTTCGGCAACAAGCCCTTTACCCAAGAACCAGAGCGAGCTATCAGCCAAGCAGACCAACTGCTGGACTACAAGAGCTGGTCTGAGGAGGACAGGAAAATGTTTAGTCAACTACGTATGCGCGAAGAACAAGCTTTGTTAGCACAGGACTATGCTTTGGAACAAGCTGAAGAAAAGGGCTTAGAACGTGGTCGAGCCGAGGGGATTGAAGAGGGATTAAAAGTAGGTTTAGTAAATCTAGTCCGTCAACAGCTACTGTCATCTGAGGTTGCGAGTCAGCAGCTAGGTATGACCGTCTCTGAGTTTGAGGCACTACTATAAGACCCTAGAATAATGAATAACATAAAAGTGAACAGGACTGAAATATTATCCTGTTCACTTCTTTCATTTACCCGAGACGATTCAGATTCATCCCAAACTCAAAAGAGAAGGCAAAAAATCCTTCTCTTTCATATCTCTTAACTAATTGGATTTTACATTTGATAAATGGAAGAGCTCCTAGAGATACTAATTATTTAACTGCAGTATTATCTTAGTAAGTATCTGCTATAAAAAACTAAGCTAAAAATCTCCTGGTGACATAAACAAATTCAAACTACACCCACTCACCGTTAGCATTTACTGTGTAACCATCGATAGTTGTGTTCACTGCCAAAGCTCCTGATGGGTATGAATAGTACCATTTACCTCCAACTTGGTACCAACCTGTCTTCATTGCACCTGAGCCATCTAGATAATACCATGTACTACTTTGGTTCAACCAGCCGGTTTGCATGGCACCTGAATTATTGAGATAATACCACTTACCATCTACAAGTTTCCAACCTGTCTGCATAGCACCTGAGCCATCTAGATAATACCATGTATCATTTTCTTTTATCCATCTAGTACTCATTTTACCTAAACTGTCGAGATGGTACCAACTACCATTTATCAGTTTCCAGCCAGTTTGCATGGCACCTAAATCGTTTAAATAATACCAATTGCCATCAACTTGTTTCCAACCAGTTCTCATCACACCAGTTTCATCCAAGTAATACCATGAACCATCTTTCAGCCAACCTGTTTTCATTCCATCTTCTTTAGAAAAATAATACCAGTCACCGTCAATTTTCTTCCATCCAACAGAACGGTTTCCTTCATTATCAATAAAGAATTTTTTACCATCAATTACAACAATATTGGATGTAAGAACACCATCTTTTAGATAGTAAGTTTTTTCTTCTGTTTTGATAAATCCAGTTTTCTTCTCACCATTTTCAACGAAATAATAAGTCTTATCAGCAACTTTTACCAATCCTAACTGTTTAAATCCATCTTTTTCATTTAAGTAGTATTGCTTATCACCTAAGGTTAGTAGGCCTTTTTTCATTACTCCATCAGTTTCAAAGTAGTAAGTCTTACCATCAATTTTTTGCCATCCAGTAACTTTTTTACCATCCCTGATATAGTAGACTTTACCCCCTTCTGCTTTAAACTGACCACTACTTGTGCTATTGTTAGTAGTAGTGCTATTGTTCTGATTGGCATTAGCTCCGTGATTAGCTACATTTCCATTAGTCTGGTTGCTACTTCCTCCATTATTAGCACTACCATTGTTTTGATTGGCATTACTACCATTAGTTTGGTTATTATCTCTACGATATGGATTTGTTTGAGAGGTATTGCTAGTATTACTTGAGGTACTAGTAGGCGCATACATGTGGTAAAGAATACCATCTTCTACTCTACTAGTAGTATACATATAGTTATCAATAGCTGGATGACTTGTATCAGATGTTGCTGCTCCTGTAACCGCTGCTTTAATATCAACTGGTCTACCATTTTGGAATGTTACAAAATGAATTTCCTTAAATGATGAAGCCGATTGAGCACCTGTAGACGACGCACCAGTACCTGTACTTGCAGCGCTTACTGGTTGAATTGCAGCCATAGCTAGCGCTGAAGTTGCTAGCAAGATACCTGTAAGTGTTTTCTTCATAAGAAAACCTCCTTTGTTAACCTATTAAATTTATTTCATTATATCCCTTTTCTATACTTAATGCAATAAAAAACATAAAAAGTGTAGAAATATTTAAAGGTAAAAAAGCTCTTTACTATCTATAGTAGAGGATATCCTCTATAAAAAGACAAAAAAACTAGGAGATTTTTCTCCTAGTCTTTTTTATATATTGGTATTATACCCACTCACCATTTTCGTTTACAGTGTAACCATCTGGTGTAGTAGTGCTTACTGCAAGAGCTCCTGATTCGTATGAGTAGTACCATTTACCACCAACTTGATACCAACCAGTTGCCATTGCACCTGATGATTTCAAGTAGTACCAAGTACCGTTATCTTTAACCCAACCAGTTACCATCCAACCAGCTTGGTCGAAGTAGTACCAAGTTCCGTTGATTTTTTCCCAACCGTTAGTTGTGTAAGAACCATCAGCGTGTTTGTACCACCAGCGAGAACCTGATTTAATCCATTCTGCTTTTTTAGCAGGTGTTTCAGTTGATTGAGTAGCAGCAGATTGTCCTTGGAATGTTACATCTGTACGAGTAGCAACAACGATATTTGCATTAGTATACAAATCTCCAGAAACTTTAAATTCACCTACAAATTCTACATCTTTACCATCTGTAGCAAGAGATTTCACTAGACGATATTTTACAACTGTTCCTTCAGGGAAATTAACTGGAACTTCAACTTCTGCTTTTTCATTTTGAGACAATGCAGCGATTTTAGCTTTATCAGCTTCAGCTTTAGGGTCTAATAAAACATTCTTAGATTTATCATAAACCATTGTCTTAGTTATAACTGCAGAACCTGCTTCATCAGTTTTAACTTCAAAAGTTACACCATTTACCATGAAATCAACTTCAACGCCATTCAAAGGTTTTTTATTAGCGTCTGTAATATTCACGCGAGCATAATGCGCACTTTGTTTTTTAGCTTCAGCAACTGGAGTAACTGATGCTTTTCTAAGATCAAAAGTACCAAAGCGTGAGTAAGCTGGAAGATTGTTTACATCCAATTTACCATTAACAAATGCATCTTGATATGAAGTTGCATCTCCAGCAGTTCCTGCGCTAACTAATTTACCTGTTTTTGGATCTACCATACCAGGTTTAAGAACTAGATTTTCAGCTGAAACAGCTTGTACAGCACCAAATGCTGCAAGAGCGACTGCGCTTGTCAATAAAACTTTTTTCATCGTTTTATCTCCTTTGTTTTTCATTATATATTTTTCGTAAGACTATCTTACTACCATACAGTATATAAATATTTGCAGGATTTGTCAAGGGTTTTCTTCGAGTTTTTAAAGTTTTTACCTATTTTTAGAAAAAAAGGTAAAAAAACATCTTTGTGAGAAAAATACCCGTCAAATACTGTATTTTTAAGTGAAAATCTCACAAACTAATCATCCTTGAGTAAAATCATTCATATCTAATCTACATAGACAGTTGGATAGAACTCACTTCCTTAGTATTATCTTATAACCCCTCATAAAAGTCAAGTAAAAACGGCAAGTATTTTGATAACACTTACCATTTCATAAACTTTCTACTATATAAAGATTGAACTCATAATAAAGCCTCAAACTCAGCAACGGTCATACCCAATTGTTGACTCGCAACCTCAGGTATTAAAAGACCTTGACGGACTAAATTTAGTAGCATGGACAAACTTCCTTCAACTTTCCCTCGCTC
>CAUQZY010000094.1:0-4667 GCA_963522395.1 uncultured Streptococcus sp. | reverse complement strand
AATTTAGCTATGATTTCTTTGTGGGTATCCCTATTGATGATATCTATAATTTGGACATTAGGGTCTTTGATATCGAGTAGTTTTGTGATAAAATGTAATTGTTCCATATGAATCTTTCTAATGAGTTGTTTGGTCACTTTTCATTATAGATCTTATGGGACTTTTTTTCTACACAAAAATAGGCTCCATAATATCCATAGGGGATTTACCCACTACAAATATTATAGAGCCAAGAATTTTAGTAATTCATTTTATATAATGATTTTCAATTAAAATCATCGTATACTTTTTTGTTTCCTACCTTGTTTAATAAATACTGTAATTAATTACCCCCATTGAAATTTAACAGATTTTATAACTCTTATAAATATTTAAGAAAGTAATAGAGGAGTTTTTTTGTTTAATATATAATATATGTGCCTGTTTGATAATAATGTTTGCTCTTTTAATCGAGTATTAGTTTACGTTATAGTCTAAATTTGATATCACTTTGACTGAAGTGACTATAAATTCTTTTGTATTAGTGTTTTGTTGTGTAATGTTTCTTGATTCTTTCAAATAGAATCTTTTTATGACATTTGTCATATCTCCTCATGACAGAAGCTTCTAGTGATTCTACCTTCAAAGAATTATACTAGATGTATCAAATGGAGGAAGAAAAAATGAAACATAAAGTAATTGTCGCAATGAGTTTAGTAGCAGCAGGAGTCATGACTTATCTCATGTTTTCAGGATTGGATGAAGATTTCTATCATTTTCCTTGGGAGCTATTTGCAGGATTTGGAATGATGTCATGGCTTATCCGAGAAGGTTTGAAATTAGTCTCAGATGTGAAAAAGGAGTTTGAAAAATGAAAAAAGCGTTTCTCTATCTTTTTATTGGACTATCACTAGTGGTATGGTTGGTAGAAATGTTTACAGGTTGGTTTGATCAAGCCTTCCTTCACCAATTCATCCGTGGTGCCTGGGGACTAGGATTTATGATTTTTATCGCCTTTCCTATGGGAAAGGAATGGCTGAAAGGAGAATATCATGAACATGATTAAGGTAGAAAGCCTAAATAAAAACATCAAGAGCAAGGCTATTTTGAAGGATATTTCCTTTGAGGTGGCAGAAGGTGAATGTGTCGCCTTGATTGGGCCCAATGGCGCTGGAAAGACAACGCTTTTGGACTGTTTGCTTGGAGACAAACTAGTCACCAGCGGTAAAGTATCCATCCAAGGATTGCCAGTGACGAGTTCTCAGTTAGACTATATTAGAGGCTACCTGCCTCAAGAAAATGTCATCGTTCAGAAATTAAAGATCAAAGAGTTGATTTCTTTCTTTCAAAGTATTTATCCAAATCCCTTGAATAATCAGGAGATTGATCAACTATTGCAGTTTGGCAAGCAACAAAAAGAACAATTGGCAGAAAAATTGTCAGGTGGGCAAAAGCGTCTCTTCTCTTTTGTCTTGAGCTTGATTGGGCGACCAAAGCTAGTCTTTTTAGATGAACCAACTGCGGCCATGGATACTTCAACCCGTCAACGCTTTTGGGAAATTGTTCAGGAGCTAAAAGCTAAGGGAGTCACCATTCTTTATTCGTCCCATTATATTGAGGAAGTGGAACACACTGCTGATAGAATTTTGGTTTTAAATAAGGGAGAGTTGATTCGTGATACAACTCCTCTAGCCATGCGCAGTGAGGAGATTGAAAAGCACTTCATCCTACCTCTGGCTTACAAGGAAGTCATTGAGGAGTCTAACTTGGTTGAAAACTGGTCACAAAAACAAGATGCTCTACAAGTAGTCACACGCGAAGCGGATGCTTTCTGGGAACTATTAGTCCGAGCAGGATGTAGGATTCAAGAAATTGAAGTCAATAATCGTAGCTTGCTGGATACAATCTTTGAAGAAACACAAAAGGGAGATGACTAAGATGAAACGATGGATCGCACTAAACAAGATAGAATTTCTATTGACCAAACGACAATTAGTCTATTATCTATTATCCGTAGGGATGCCGACAGCCTTCTATTTATTCTTTTCAGGCATGTACCAGGACACACCAGGTGGACCGGCTAATTTTATGCGTGACTACCTCATCTCCATGACTGCCTTTTCCATGATGTCGACAGCTATGTTTTCATTCCCAGCTGTTTTACATACCGATAAAATCAACAACTGGCAGAAAACATTGCGCCATACTCCGGTAAATATGGTAGAATATTATCTATCAAAGATAACAAGTATGATGGTTGATTATCTGGTCTCAATTCTGGTTGTTTTCTCAGTTGGGCATTTTGTAAGAGGTGTGGATATGTCTATTGGAAACTGGATTGGGGCTGCACTTTTGCTGATAGTAGGAAGTGTTGCCTTTGTAGCACTTGGCTTGACCTTAACTCTCTTACCAACTAGTCAGTTGATGTCTGTCGTGGGCAATCTTCTTTACTTTGGCTTGGCTGTTTTAGGCGGACTCTGGATGCCAGTCTCTTTATTTCCAGACTGGATGCAAGCAATCGGGAAGTGCCTACCAAGCTATCAGTTGATGGAATTGATCAAGACCTTCTTAAATGAGGGTGCCATCAATTTATCAGCCACAGTTTATCTACTTGTTTTTTCAGTAGTTTTGTTTGGTTTGACCATTTACCTTCAAGGTCATAAGGAGAATGCTTAATGCTTGAAAGACTGAAAAGCATAGACTATATGTATTGGACCAGTTTGATTTTTATGGTTTTTCCCATCGTTCCTGTAGTGACTGGGGAGCTTCCTAGCTGGCATTTGTTGATTGACATTCTGTTTGTCTTGGCTTACTTAGGTGTTTTAACCACCAAGAGTCAGCGTTTATCCTGGCTCTGTTGGGTGATTATGCTAGCCTATGTAGCTGGGAATACTGCCTTTGTTGGTGTAAATTATATCTGGTTCTTCTTTTTCCTTGCCAATCTCTTAATTTATCATTTCGGCGTACGTAGTTTTAATTCTTTACATGTCCGGACTTTTCTCCTTGCTCAATTCCTTGTTGTGGGGCAACTTTTGATTTTTCAGGAAGTTGAAGTTGAGTTTCTAGTCTATCTGCTTGGAATTATCACTTTTATAGATTTAATGACTTTTGGCTTGGTTCGGATTCGTATTGTGGAGGATTTGAAAGAAGCTCAGGCTAAGCAAAATGCCCAGATAAATCTATTGCTTGCTGAAAATGAACGCAGTCGTATCGGTCAGGATTTGCATGATAGTCTGGGACACACCTTTGCTATGCTGAGTGTCAAGACAGATCTGGCCCTGCAGTTATTTCAGATGCAGGCCTATCCACAGGTGGAGAAGGAATTAAAAGAAATCCACCAGATCAGCAAGGATTCCATGAATGAAGTGCGAACCATTGTGGAAAATCTGAAATCACGGACCTTAGCATCAGAGCTTGAGACTGTTAAGAAGATGCTGGAAATTGCTGGGATTGAGGTTCAAGTTGAGAATCAATTGGACAAGGCTAGTTTGACCCAGGATGTAGAGTCGACGGCTGCTATGATTTTGCTAGAACTGGCGACCAATATCATCAAACATGCTAAAGCGTCTAAAGTCTACTTGAAATTAGAACGGACAGAGAAAGAACTCGTTCTAACAGTGAGAGATGATGGCTGTGGCTTTGCTTTTCTAAAAGGAGATGAGCTCCATACAGTCCGAGATCGTGTTTCTCCATTTTCAGGAGAAGTAAGTGTAATCAGTCAGAAACATCCAACGGAAGTGCAGGTTCGACTACCTTATAAGGAGAGAAAGTAGATGAAAGTATTAGTCGCAGAAGATCAAAGTATGTTGCGAGATGCCATGTGCCAGTTGCTTGCCTTTCAAGCAGATGTAGAGTCTGTCTTACAAGCCAAGAATGGACAAGAAGCAATCCAACTCTTAGAAAAAGAGACTGTAGATATCGCCATTCTTGATGTAGAGATGCCTGTTAAGACAGGTCTGGAAGTCTTGGAGTGGATTCGAGCAGAAAAGCTAGAAACAAAGGTGGTTGTGGTGACAACCTTCAAGCGCCCTGGCTATTTTGAACGTGCGGTCAAGGCTGGAGTAGATGCTTATGTCTTGAAAGAGAGAAGCATTGCTGAACTTATGCAAACCTTGCACACTGTCCTCGAAGGAGGCAAGGAGTATTCGCCTGAATTGATGGAAGTGGTGATGACGCATCCCAATCCGTTGACAGAACAAGAAATCGCAGTTTTAAAGGGAGTCGCTCAGGGCTTCTCTAATCAAGAAATTGCAGACAAACTTTATCTATCCAACGGAACAGTCCGAAACTATGTCACCAATATTCTTTCTAAACTAGATGCAGGTAATCGAACAGAGGCAGCTAATATCGCGAAAGAATCTGGTTGGTTGTGATACTATCATATCTCGAAAACCATTATGTGCTAAAATTGATGGGATTGAATGGAACAATACTAACTTTAGGAGGGTGGGATTCCTCCTTTTTCTTTTTTGGGGGAGCACTACAAAAGAGCTAAAATTAAGAATAAAAAAGAAAAATATCTTGACAACCAAGGGAAAATTTTGTTACAATAATAGACGGTACTTTTTACTTTTGGTCTCTCAAGAGTGTACAGGGACGTGCTGACAAATGTTGCAAAAGTACACACAGATGATAGCTGTCACCAAGTGTATCATCACCAAAAATAAAAAAACACAGGAGAATGTAGA
>CAUQZY010000093.1:0-4701 GCA_963522395.1 uncultured Streptococcus sp. | reverse complement strand
CTTCATCAGAAGCCTGTCCATCAACATAATTATAATACGGTTTTGAACTAATAAAGGTGATTTCTTTATCTTTCAAAAATCCGTCTAAATCAAATTCTAAAAATTGTTTCAAACCTTTCACTTTACCTTACCTTTTTCCTCATAATCATTGATAAAATCATTTATTTCTTGATCATCTGCACCAGCCATTATTAATAATTCTAACGCTCTAGAATACAAATCAACTAGTTTCCCTTTTAAAAATTGATAATCATTAGTTGTTAAATTCTGATGTCTGGAAAGAAAGTATAATGCACTTTGCGATAGATTCGCAATTCTATAGGCATACAATTTCAAATCTTGTTTTTTAGCCATCTTAACCCTCCTAAAAACCATATTCTTCAGAGATTACGTCAACTCTTTTTGGAGCCCAATGTAATAAAACGCTATTCACTTCTTCTTCATAAATATCATAATCACATCTCAGAACTGCCTCACTTAATCGTTGCATAAAACCTTCTTTAAGAATAAAGACCGCAATACGATTAACCAAAGATGAAATAAAATCATCAAAAAACTTGTTAAATTCTTTTTCTGTCATTGAAGAACGATACAAAAAGCGAAAATCGGTATTAAGACTATCCAGGGTTTGTTTTTTTACTTTAAATTTTGGAATAAATTTAAAGTACTCTTTCAAAAGTAAATCAAACTCAAGTGAATATCCATAATAAAAATCTTCCATCATTTGCCCCATAATATCTAAGACAAAAGATTCAAATTTGTCTTTCTTATTATCAAAGATATGATTTTTAATAGTTTGTCTTTGGAAATAATTGCCAACATATTTCATCGTTTTTTTCCTCTGAGTTTCACATTTTTTTGTAAAACTTCCTTTATATTTTTATTTCCTTCTTCTATCTAATTATAGTGTTATTTTTTCAAAAAAATTGGAAACAAAAAAAGCGATACAAATCGCTCTTTTTTTATCTTCCAAAAATCCGTTTCCAAAAAGGTTTTTTTTCTTTATATACAATCAATGAATGTTCTCTTTCTTCTTTCATTTTATCTAACATTTCTAAAGCTTGGGAAACCAATTTAGACCACTTTTCTTTATCTGTTTCATTTTCATTTTTTATAGTTCTAATTTCTTGTTTTAAATCTTTAATTTCTTCTCGAAGAGCTTCATTTTCATTTGATAGCTTTTTGATATCATTTGAAAATATTATCTTCCTGATAAAAGGCTCTACTTTCATCTCTTTTTCTTCAGCCATTTCTTGAAGTTTGTTTTTTTCTTCTTCTGTAAGACGAATTAAAACTTTTTTTGTCCTGTCTTTTTTCATAATTATCCTTTCTATTCACCCTTTCTACAAAAGATAGCATTTAACTAGCAATAAGATATCATAAAGTTATCAATTTGCCATCTTCTGATAGAAACTATCTAATAGAAGCTATCTTAAAGCTATCTTAATTATATCATAAAGCTATAACATTGCTATATAGCTAATTCTTTTATTTTGCTAAAGATTTCTTGTTTTTGTTCTTCACTTAAAAGATCAAATTCACCTAATATAGTTTTTTGTCTATCGGATTTCTCTCTTGATTGACTATTTTTCAGTAACTCTAAAAGATCAAAATCGCCCATTTTAGCAATCTCAACTAAAAGTTGCAAAGATCCTATCACAGACTGATCTACCCAAGAAATAGTTTTAAGAATTGATGGATCAAGATTTTTTCTTTCTAGTTTTATCGGCTTCGATCCCTTGATAAAATCATCCCAAAATGGACTGGTTTTCCATCTTGCTTTATTTTTATCATCTGACGGCTCGACAAAACGAATTAAACCAGACATCACTTTTAAGTAGAGATCACTAAAATTCTCTCCAGATCTCAGTTTCTCAACAAAATCAATAGCTTTTTCTCTTTTTAAAACTATTTCATACCGTTGCCAAAACTCAAACGGACAAAAGATTTTTTTTGCCTGTTGTTCTCTCTTTTTATCGTAAAAACGGATCATCATAAGAGAATTTTTGTTGCCGAAATAAATAGTCTTCCCTTTACTTTTCCCATTATTATCTAACTTTTCAGCTTTTTTAAAATCTAAACTAGCTTCAATGTTTCTTGTTCTAGATAAAGAAATGACCTCGCCTTTTTTAATTTTATCTTCCATCAAATCAAAATCTAGCAAACCTATGAAATCATCTAAAGCAATATCTATTCGAGAATATCTAGCATTTAAACCAACTAAAAGATTAAACCAATCAGACCAGTCCCTATCCTGTTCTAAAATTCTGCAACCTTGCCCTGTAAATTCAAAATGCACTCCCATTTTTATAATTCGATCCAATTTATCAGCATTATTCTCATCATAATCATTGAATTTTACTTCATTGTAATAAACATTGATATAATTTTGAAGTGATAACGATCTATTATAACCGTGTCGGCCTGTTTCATTTTCAGTAAAAGGTAAATCACTTAAATTCATTTGCTCTAAAAATTCTCGGACTGCTTTTTTTCCTACTCCGTTGATATCGGTCTGAATTGTAAAACTAAGCCAGTCGATCAAGTAGCTATTTTCCTTTGTTTTTGTATCCATAATGCTCCACAATTTAGTATATTGTATTTATAGCCCCCCTGTTTAGCTGTTGGGGGCTACCGCAGAGACAAAATAGTCCCTGCTTTCATAATATTCTTTTTTCTCGGACTCTGTCCGAACCTGGTCAGCCACCCAAACAATAGGCGCTTTTCTTGTCGCTTTTCAAGATTTCAGAAATAAAAAACTTTTTGTCGCTTGCTTTCAGCCGCTAAAAAACTTTTTTATTTCTCGATCAAGATCGATCTTGAAAAACTCCATCTTCTCTGCTTCGTTTTCTTCGTCAAAGCCGAACCAAACAAAAGATCTTTATTTAATCAGCTTTGAACTAAACAAGTATAGCAGAGAAGAACGAACGCTTTTAGATTAGATCATACTATTTATTAGTCATATAAATTATAGTAGCAAATAATATAAAAAGCGATAGCATTTTGCCATCGCCTGAATTTTTCACTTTTTTCTATACTGATTATTTCAATTTAATACTATTGCTTTTCGATACTATTTCTGTTATAATCTTCGTATAGAAGAAAATGTGAAAGCATTCCGAAACTTGGCGGTGGGTGGATGCTTTTTCTTTTTTCATCTTTTTTAATTATACTCTCTTTTTTTAAAATTGTAAACATTATCTTAAATCATTTAAAAACGATAAATAAGGAAAACAGATAAAGCGCAAACTGATTTCAGAGGAAGTTAAACACCACCCCTCCCCAACACTTAAAGGAAAGTTGGGGATTTTTTGTGCTTTCTCTTGAAAAGCTACGTTTTTAGTTTGCTCTCCACTATTTCCGAGAACAAAGATAGAAGAGAATTGCTCTCGCAGTGCAGTAGGTAAAACCGTTGCATTTGCTTGTTGCAAACCTAGAATTACAAAAACTCCAAGAGCCCGCCCCTCAAGGATAATCTGATAAAGATAATCAAGTAATTCAGCTAGTTCTTTCTTATCTAACTTTAATTGTAAGCTAGCAAATTCATCTATGATCAAGATCTTTAAATTCAATCCGTTCTGCGTTGCAGTGGTCGAGATCTTCCAGTCTTCTTTCTGTCGTTGCTGCTTTCTTCGCTCCATTTCTAAGAATGTTTGGCGAACTTCTTCTATAATTTCATTCTTTGATGTTGCAGACGGACAACACATTGTTTTAGAAAGGTCCGCTAAATCACTAACTTTAGGATCACATACTGAAACATCAGCATTTCTCATTCTATAAAATAATAAGAGATACAATAATCCGTATGTTTTACCTGAACCAGTTTGGCCAGTTAATAGTAAATGAGAATTGGCATTTATGCTTGTTAGTCTATCAATCACAATTTGATCAGATTTTTCATTGATCTGCTTAATTTCTTCAATCGATTCAATCTTTAATTGACGATCAAAATTAATTTTTTCTAGTTCGAAAACTATTTTATCTCGTTCTATATCGTTTGATACAATCATTTGTCTATATCCACTAAAAATAGGAGATAAATCTAGCTTTTCCAACCGTTCAAAATTTTCAATCGAGCAACTTATTTTCACAATAATTATATAGTCCGATTTTTGAAAAATCTCAACTTTTGGCAGTTTAACAAAGATCCGTCCATCTTTTCGGGATCTCAACTTCACATAAAATCTAGAGTCTATCAATTCTCTTTCTAATTTGATTTTATAAATCATAAACCGAAAAAAATCTGTTTTTGTTTTCATAAAATCAAATCGATAAAGAAAATAAACAACCATAGATCCAAAAATAACAAATGCTATTGGTCTAAAAAATGGAACGATAAATAACAAAAGTGACAGGATAAGCAACAACAAAAGTTGCTTATCCAACTCCTTTTCTTTAGAAATGATCTGAAAATCATTGATCATCTTTTATAACCATTACATTCGTAGCTTCAATAGTCAGATTTTGAGAGTAATCTCCCCAAACTTTGCCAATACCTTCAATTTTAAGTTTAGTCCCTCGTTTTAAGTTGATTTTCTTAACTAGAGGAACTTTAATTGTAATTTTTTCATATTCATTGGTAATCTCATTATTATTATAAACAGTATTGTCTTTAGTAATAACGCATTCCAATTTCATTCCAGCTACTTCATCAGAAGCCTGTCCATCAACATAATTATAATACGGTTTTGAACTAATAAA
>CAUQZY010000092.1:0-4762 GCA_963522395.1 uncultured Streptococcus sp. | reverse complement strand
TTCATGAGGACGGTCTGATTCATATTTCCCATATGAGTCGCAAGTTTATCAAACACCCTAGTCAAGTGGTGTCAGTTGGAGATTTGGTGACCGTTTGGGTTAAGAAAATTGATACTGAACGTGAAAAAGTTAATCTGTCGCTTCTAGCTCCAAATGAAACTGACTGATTACATAAAGCAGGTTTCGCTAGAAGACTTCGGGAGACCTTTTATTCATCATGCCCAGTGGAATAGGCGTCTATGTTCGACAGGTGGGCGATTTTTCCCCAAAGATGGGCATTTGGATTTTAATCCCAAGGTTTATCAGGAACTGGGTCTGGATGTTTTTAGGAAAATTGTCCGACATGAACTCTGTCATTACCATCTCTATTTTCAAGGGAAGGGCTATCAACACAAGGATCGGGATTTTAAGGAACTTTTGAAAGCAGTGGATGGATTACGCTTTGTACCAACCTTGCCCAATAGTAACGCCAAGCCAAGCAAGCTCTATCGTTGCCAATCCTGCCAGCAAAGTTATCATCGCAAGCGAAGGATTGATACCAAACGCTATCGCTGTGGACTTTGTCGAGGTAAATTGCTACTAATAAATCAGCCTGAGGACTGATGAAAGCCGAGCCTACCCGTGATATACTATGTCTAACCTAGCAGAAAGAGGAAATATCATGAACAGTAAATTTTATAAAATGAGACGAAATCGCATGATTTCAGGAGTTCTGGCAGGTCTGTCAGACAAGTGGAACTTTGATGTTACCCTTGTTCGTTTTCTGTTTGCCATTTTTACAGTCGCAAACTTTGGACTGGGCGTGATTATCTATATCATCCTAGCTTCTGTCATGCCAACCAAGGAAGAAATCGAAGCAGAAATGTACGGAACAGGCCCACGTAAACGTAAAGAAGCCCAAGCTATTGACGACAATGAAGGCTGGTTTTGGTGAGGTTTTACAGAAGATTTGGAATAAGCAAAAAGCTTTAAATCAATAGTCTAAACTGCTTGATTTAAAGCTTTTTTACTTTTAATAAGATTTTCTTAGCTTCATATACAAATTAAAAATAATATTTTGAACTTAGATTTCTAATCTGATTTTTCATGCTGAGATAATACATTTTTTGAAAAATGGTGGATGCTGATAACAACTGATAGCCAGCAAATAGCATAAGCAGTAGCTGTAAATTCTGTACCGATAAAGTATGTTTGTTCAACTAAGATCTGACCGATGAATGGAGAGAGTAGATAGAGAAGTCCGATGAGTATATGTCCTTTATGTTTCATTAAAGCGCACCTTCTTTCCTTATAGGTTGAACGACTTGCAAGTGTTAAATTAAATAGTGTTTCATAGAAGTAAGCTTACTAGAGTAATAGTTTCCGCTTCCTCCTTTCCAAAGTAAGCCTTTTCACACTTATATTTTACAATTTTAAAAATAGGAAATCAAATTATTTTCTAAGTAATTTTGCTTACATTTCCCCCAATCTTACAAAAATGTAAGATTAAAGTCTCTTTTGTAAGGTTAGGTTATGGCAAGCGGTCTTTTTTTGATGTAAACTAGACTCATAAAGAACAAAGGAGTAACATCATGAAACAAATCTTACAGAAGAAAACAAGAAAACCAAGCCACAAAGATATCGAGCGTGTTCAGCTGGGATGCGCTATGATGCAAGAAACATTTCATTTGATGGGATATTAAGAAAGGAGATTCTCATGACACTTTTAGATGTAAAACACGTTCAAAAAATTTATAAAACACGTTTTCAGGGCAACCAAGTAGAGGCCCTCAAGGACATTCACTTTACCGTCGAAAAGGGTGACTACGTTGCCATCATGGGTGAGTCTGGTTCTGGTAAATCAACTCTTCTCAATATTCTAGCTATGCTGGATAAACCAAGTCGTGGGCAGGTTTACTTGAATGGAACTGATACAGCAACCATTAAAAATTCACAGGCTTCTAGCTTCCGTCGTGAAAAGTTAGGCTTTGTCTTCCAAGACTTTAACTTGCTTGATACCTTATCTGTTAAGGACAATATCTTGCTTCCGCTTGTCTTGTCAAGAAGACCTATTACGGAGATGATGAAGAAATTGGTGGTGACAGCTGAGAATCTAGGTATCAACCAATTGCAAGAGAAGTACCCTTACGAGATTTCTGGTGGTCAGAAACAGCGTGTAGCAGTAGCCCGCGCCATCATCACAGAACCTGAAATTCTCCTTGCGGATGAGCCAACAGGAGCCCTTGATTCCAAGTCCTCTGCAGCCTTACTTGATGTCTTTGATGAAATCAATGAGCGCGGTCAAACCATTCTCATGGTAACTCACTCAACAGCAGCAGCTAGCAGAGCTAAACGTGTACTCTTTATCAAAGATGGCATTCTTTACAACCAAATCTACCGTGGAGAGAAGACAGAGCGTCAGATGTTCCAAGAAATTTCTGATACCTTGACTGTCATGGCAAGCGAGGTGAATTAGTATGTTTCGATTAACCAATAAGTTAGCGGTATCGAACTTGATTAAAAACCGCAAACTCTACTATCCTTTTGCGCTGGCTGTTCTCTTGGCAGTCACTGTCACCTATCTCTTTTACTCTCTAACCTTCAATCCCAAGATTGCGGAAATCCGTGGAGGAACAACCATTCAGGCTACACTTGGATTTGGTATGTTTGTCGTCACCCTTGCGTCAGCCATTATCGTCCTCTATGCCAATAGTTTTGTCATGAAAAACCGTTCCAAGGAACTAGGAATTTATGGCATGTTGGGCTTGGAGAAGCGTCATCTTATCAGTATGACCTTTAAGGAGTTAGTGGTATTTGGGATTCTAACTGTTGGAGCGGGTATCGGTATTGGAGCCTTGTTTGACAAGTTAATTTTCGCTTTCTTGCTCAAACTGATGAAATTGAAGGTTGAGCTGGTCGCTACCTTCCAAATGAATGTTGTCATTGCAGTACTTGTTGTCTTCGGTTTGATTTTCCTAGGCCTCATGTTCCTGAATGCCCTTCGAATCGCCCGTATGAATGCCCTCCAGCTTTCTCGTGAAAAAGCTAGTGGTGAGAAAAAAGGTCGCTTCCTACCTCTACAAACTATTCTTGGTTCCATAAGTTTAGGGATTGGCTACTATCTTTCCCTTACTGTAAAAGATCCTCTCACAGCCCTAACAACCTTCTTCTTAGCTGTTTTGCTTGTTATCTTTGGAACCTATCTCTTGTTTAATGCAGGGATTACCGTTTTCCTTCAAATCTTAAAGAAAAATAAGAAATACTATTACCAACCTAATAACCTCATCTCTGTTTCCAACTTGATTTTCCGTATGAAGAAAAATGCGGTTGGACTAGCAACTATCGCTATCTTGTCAACAATGGTTTTGGTAACCATGTCAGCAGCGACAAGCATTTTCAATTCCGCAGAATCCTTTAAAAAAGTTCTAAATCCTCATGATTTTGGGGTTTCAGGACAAAATGTTGAAAAAGAAGACTTGGACAAACTCTTGAGCCAGTTTGCAAGTGACAAAGGTTATAGTGTCAAAGAGAAAGAAGTGCTTCGTTACAGTAACTTTGGTATTGCAAATCAAGAAGGAACCAAGTTAACCATTTTTGAAAGGGGACAAAATCGTGTCCAACCTAAAACAGTTTTCATGGTATTTGACCAAAAAGATTATGAAAATATGACTGGTCAAAAACTGTCTCTATCAGGAAATGAGGTCGGCCTCTTTGCCAAAAATGACGGACTGAAAGGACAGAAAGCTCTAACTCTAAATAACCATCAATTTTCTGTAAAAGAAGAATTTAATACAGATTTTATTGTCAACCATGTCCCAAATCAGTTTAATATTTTTACTACTGATTACAATTACCTTGTTGTTCCTGATTTACAAGCATTTTTAGATCAATTTCCAGATTCGGCTATCTATAATCAGCTTTACGGTGGTATGAATGTAAATATCAGTGAAGAAGAACAACTCAAAGTCGCTGAAGAATATGAAAAATACTTACAAAAGTTTAATGCTCAATTAAACACTGAAGGTAGCTATGTGTATGGTAGCAATCTAGCAGATGCTAGTGCTCAAATGAGTGCCCTCTTTGGTGGTGTCTTCTTTATCGGTATTTTCCTATCCATTATCTTTATGGTCGGAACCGTTCTGGTCATCTACTACAAACAAATTTCTGAAGGCTACGAAGACCGTGAACGCTTTATTATCTTGCAGAAAGTCGGTTTAGATCAAAAGCAAATCAAGCAAACCATCAACAAACAGGTTTTAACTGTATTCTTCCTTCCTTTGCTTTTTGCCTTCATACATCTCGCCTTTGCCTACCATATGCTTAGTCTGATTTTAAAAGTGATTGGTGTAATAGATACGAATATGATGTTGATTGTGACCTTGTCTATCTGCGCTATCTTCCTCATCGCCTATGTGCTGATTTTCATGATTACTTCAAGAAGTTATCGCAAGATTGTCCAAATGTAAAAAAAGATACCTCGACTTCAAAATCGAGGTATTTCTTGTATTTTATATTCAATGAAAATCAAAGAGCAAACTAGGAAGCTAGCCGCAGGTTGCTCAAAGCACTGCTTTGAGGTTGCAGATAGAACTGACGAAGTCAGTAACCATATATACGGCAAGGCGAAGCTGACGTGGTTTGAATTTGATTTTCGAAGAGTATTAAATGCTGAAAAGTTGTCCGAGCAGGAAAGTAACTCCCATGGTTAAAAGACCGATAGCTAGGTTTCGAATCATAGCTGTTTTGGTTGGGGCTTTTCCAAGTTTGGCACTAGTGTAACCAG
>CAUQZY010000091.1:0-4812 GCA_963522395.1 uncultured Streptococcus sp. | reverse complement strand
AGGTCGAAGAAATCGTTGCGACAGCTGCTAAGTGGGGACACAAGGCGGTTGCCATCACCGACCATGGGAATGTCCAGTCTTTCCCACACGGCTATAAGGCTGCCAAGAAAGTGGGAATCCAGCTAATCTATGGGATGGAAGCCAATATCGTTGAGGACCGTGTCCCTATCGTCTATAACGAAGTGGAGATGGACTTGTCGGAAGCGACCTACGTGGTCTTTGACGTGGAAACGACGGGGCTTTCAGCTATCTATAATGATTTGATTCAGGTTGCGGCCTCTAAGATGTACAAGGGGAATGTTATTGCTGAATTTGATGAATTTATCAATCCTGGGCATCCCTTGTCAGCTTTTACTACTGAGTTGACTGGAATTACAGACGATCATGTCAAAAATGCCAAACCACTGGAACAAGTTCTGCAAGAATTCCAAGAGTTTTGCAAGGATACAGTCTTAGTTGCCCATAATGCTACCTTTGACGTTGGCTTTATGAATGCCAACTATGAACGTCATGGTCTGCCAAAGATTAGTCAGCCAGTGATTGATACGCTGGAGTTTGCTAGAAATCTATATCCTGAGTTTAAACGTCATGGTCTGGGACCGTTGACCAAGCGTTTTGGTGTGGCCTTAGAACATCACCACATGGCTAACTACGATGCGGAAGCTACTGGTCGTCTGCTCTTCATCTTTATCAAAGAGGTAGCAGAAAAACATGGTGTGACTGATCTGGCTAGACTTAATATTGATTTGATTAGTCCAGATTCTTATAAAAAAGCTCGAATCAAGCATACAACCATTTATGTCAAGAATCAAGTGGGGCTGAAGAATATCTTTAAACTGGTTTCTTTGTCCAATACCAAGTACTTTGAAGGGGTTCCACGGATTCCGAGAACGGTTCTAGATGCCCATCGGGAGGGCCTGATTTTAGGATCAGCCTGTGCAGAAGGTGAAGTTTTTGATGCGGTCGTTTCCCAAGGTGTGGATGCGGCGGTTGAGGTGGCCAAGTATTATGACTTTATCGAGGTCATGCCACCAGCTATCTATGCTCCATTGATTGCCAAGGAGCAGGTCAAGGATATGGAGGAACTCCAGACCATTATCAAAAGTTTGATAGAGGTGGGAGACCGTCTTGGTAAGCCTGTTCTGGCTACGGGAAATGTCCACTATATCGAACCGGAAGAAGAGATTTATCGTGAAATTATCGTCCGTAGTTTGGGACAGGGGGCTATGATTAACCGAACTATCGGTCATGGCGAACATGCCCAACCAGCACCACTTCCCAAGGCTCATTTTAGAACGACCAACGAGATGTTGGATGAATTTGCCTTCTTGGGAGAGGAATTGGCTCGCAAATTGGTTATTGAAAACACCAATGCCTTGGCAGAAATCTTTGAGCCTGTTGAGGTTGTTAAGGGTGACTTGTATACGCCTTTCATCGACAAGGCTGAAGAAACGGTCGCTGAATTGACCTACAAGAAAGCTTTTGAGATTTATGGAAATCCGCTGCCAGATATTGTTGATTTGCGGATTGAAAAAGAATTGACTTCCATTTTGGGGAATGGATTTGCTGTGATTTATCTGGCATCGCAGATGCTGGTACAACGTTCTAATGAACGGGGTTATTTGGTTGGTTCTCGTGGGTCTGTCGGATCTAGTTTCGTTGCGACCATGATTGGGATTACAGAGGTCAATCCTCTCTCTCCTCACTATGTCTGTGGTCAGTGTCAGTACAGTGAGTTTATCACAGATGGTTCTTATGGTTCAGGTTTTGATATGCCCAATAAGGACTGTCCAAACTGTGGTCACAAACTCAGCAAAAATGGGCAAGATATTCCTTTTGAAACCTTCCTTGGTTTTGATGGGGACAAGGTTCCCGATATTGACTTGAACTTCTCGGGAGAAGACCAGCCTAGCGCCCACTTGGATGTGCGTGATATCTTTGGTGAAGAATATGCCTTCCGTGCAGGAACGGTTGGTACGGTGGCTGCTAAGACTGCCTATGGATTTGTCAAGGGCTATGAGAGAGATTATGGCAAGTTTTATCGTGATGCAGAGGTGGAACGCCTCGCTCAAGGTGCAGCTGGTGTCAAGCGGACGACGGGACAACACCCGGGGGGGATCGTTGTTATTCCGAACTATATGGATGTCTACGATTTTACGCCTGTCCAATATCCAGCAGATGACGTGACGGCTGAATGGCAAACGACTCACTTTAACTTCCACGATATCGATGAGAACGTCCTCAAACTTGATGTGCTGGGACATGATGATCCGACCATGATTCGGAAACTTCAGGATTTGTCTGGGATTGACCCTAATGAAATTCCTATGGATGACGAAGGCGTGATGGCACTCTTTTCTGGGACTGATGTGCTAGGAGTAACACCTGAGCAAATCGGAACGCCTACGGGTATGCTGGGGATTCCAGAATTTGGAACCAACTTTGTTCGAGGAATGGTTGATGAAACCCATCCGACGACTTTTGCAGAATTGCTTCAGTTGTCAGGGTTGTCCCACGGTACCGATGTTTGGCTAGGCAATGCCCAAGATTTGATCAAGCAAGGGATTGCTGACCTATCAACTGTCATTGGTTGTCGGGACGACATCATGGTTTACCTCATGCATGCTGGTCTTGAACCTAAGATGGCCTTTACCATCATGGAACGGGTACGTAAGGGCTTGTGGCTCAAGATTTCCGAGGAGGAGAGAAATGGCTACATCGAAGCCATGAAGGCCAATAAGGTACCAGAGTGGTATATCGAGTCCTGTGGGAAAATTAAGTATATGTTCCCCAAAGCCCATGCGGCAGCCTACGTTATGATGGCCTTGCGTGTAGCTTACTTCAAGGTTCATCATCCCATTTATTACTACTGTGCTTACTTCTCCATTCGTGCCAAGGCTTTTGATATCAAGACCATGGGTGCGGGCTTGGATGCCATCAAGCGCAGAATGGAAGAAATCGCTGAAAAACGGAAGAACAATGAAGCTTCTAATGTGGAAATTGATCTCTATACAACTCTTGAGATTGTCAATGAGATGTGGGAGCGTGGCTTCAAGTTTGGAAAACTCGATCTCTACCGTAGTCAGGCGACAGAGTTCTTTATCGATGGGGATACCCTCATCCCACCATTTGTAGCAATGGATGGTCTGGGAGAGAACGTTGCCAAGCAGTTAGTTCGAGCGCGTGAAGAAGGAGAATTCCTCTCTAAAACAGAACTACGCAAACGTGGTGGACTCTCATCAACCTTGGTTGAAAAGATGGATGAAATGGGGATTCTGGGCAATATGCCAGAGGATAACCAGCTCAGTTTGTTTGATGAGTTGTTTTAAGGTCTTGAAGGAATAATAGATGAAACTAAGAATTTTTGCGGAAGATAAGCCAGCTGAGAAGGTATTTGAATATCAATTAGAATTTGCTGATCAGACAATTCTTCTATCGACAGCACTCTTGTCTGGTGCTATTGCTTTAGCAGGATTATTCTCTGCTTTGAAAGAAAAATAAAAATAGAAAAGAGAAAACAACATGGTTTTACCAAATTTTAAAGAAAATCTAGAAAAATATGCGAAATTGTTGGTTGCGAACGGAATTAATGTGCAACCTGGTCACACTTTGGCTCTCTCTATCGATGTGGAGCAACGCGAGTTGGCTCACTTAATTGTCAAAGAAGCTTATGCCTTGGGTGCGCATGAGGTTATTGTTCAGTGGACAGATGATGTCATTAACCGTGAGAAATTTCTCCATGCGCCGATGGAGCGTCTGGACAATGTGCCAGAATACAAGATTGCTGAGATGAACTATCTTTTAGAGAACAAGGCTAGCCGTCTTGGGGTTCGTTCATCTGATCCAGGTGCCTTGAACGGAGTGGATGCTGATAAGCTTTCAGCTTCTGCTAAAGCTATGGGACTTGCTATGAAGCCAATGCGCATCGCAACGCAATCCAACAAGGTTAGCTGGACTGTAGCAGCCGCTGCTGGACTTGAGTGGGCTAAGAAAGTCTTTCCAAATGCTGCGAGCGACGAAGAAGCAGTCGATCTCCTTTGGGACCAAATTTTCAAAACTTGCCGTGTCTACGAAGCAGATCCTGTTAAGGCCTGGGAAGAGCATGCAGCTATTCTCAAGAGCAAAGCAGATATGCTTAATAAAGAACAATTTTCAGCCCTTCACTATACAGGGCCAGGGACAGATTTGACCCTTGGTTTGCCGAAGAACCACGTTTGGGAATCGGCTGGTGCTATCAATGCACAGGGAGAAGGATTCTTGCCAAATATGCCGACAGAGGAAGTTTTCACAGCGCCTGATTTCCGTCGCGCAGATGGTTATGTCACTTCTACAAAACCGCTTAGCTATAATGGAAATATCATCGAAGGTATTAAGGTAACCTTTAAGGATGGACAAATCGTAGATATCACTGCTGAGAAGGGTGATCAGGTTATGAAGGATCTTGTCTTTGAAAATGCGGGTGCGCGTGCCTTGGGTGAATGTGCCTTGGTACCAGATCCAAGCCCAATTTCTCAGTCAGGCATTACTTTCTTTAACACCCTTTTCGATGAGAATGCGTCAAACCACTTGGCTATCGGTGCAGCCTATGCGACTAGCGTCGTTGGTGGTGCAGAGATGAGCGAAGAAGAACTTGAAGCTGCGGGACTTAACCGTTCAGATGTTCACGTGGACTTTATGATTGGTTCTAATCAGATGGATATCGATGGTATCCGTGAGGATGGAACACGTGTACCACTCTTCCGTAACGGAGATTGGGTAAATTAAGGAGATAATATGTTAGGAAGTATGTTCGTTGGTCTCCTAGTGGGATTT
>CAUQZY010000090.1:0-4956 GCA_963522395.1 uncultured Streptococcus sp. | reverse complement strand
ATCAAGATTTTAGTAAAAAATCAAGAATCTATCTCGTTTAATAATTTCGCTCACCAAACAAGCCTTCTGGCAAATCATGGAATCCCTTACCTGCCTTGAAGTTTTCAAACTTACCAAGCAAGAACTGATAAGCATCCAAGCGGCTTTCGTAGCGAATTATGGCATCTTTGGCACGCTCATCTTGGTCTTCTTCGTAGACTTTCTGACTTTCCTTGTGCGCCATGTCGTTAATCATAATCTGGGTATTGACCCAAGCTTCAAATTCCTTCATAAATTCTTGTTCGTAACTCATTTTTTCTCCTTATTCTAATCCACGGAAATAGTCCGTATCAATCTCACGGTAGGGCTGAATATCCTGAACATACTCCAGCACTCCCTGAAATTTTCCGTTTTCATCGTGTACTGCGGCATAGGTGATGTGGACAAACTTGCCTCGTGACTCAGATTTGAACCACATTTCATACTTATCTTTGCTTCCCTCACGAAGCCCCTTCATGATGGTCTTGACCTTGTCCAAGTACTTAGGTGGATGACAGAGTTCAACATTGCGCCCAACTTGGGACGGCGTCCGTTTGAAAATCATCTCATCAGCTGGCGTATTGTCATTGTAATACTGGAAAATATCATCTTTATTGACAAAGGTAATCTCCATAGGGAGATGATTGAGGATGAGATTGGCCTGCTCGACCGATAGATAGCCATTCCCAAAAGCCTGTTGACTATGACGGTCCAGCACTGCTTCCTTTTCCTTAGGGGTAAAGGTAATGGTAAACTGCCCTTCTGGCGTATCGATAACTTGTTGAACTTGGCCTTCTGTCGTATCTAGCTGTACAGACTCCTCTGCACTCTTTTCCTCAACAAAACTCTGGCGTTCTGGCACCCATTTCTCAGACGGACGGATGATGGCATAACCATAGGCATCGCTCTCCTCCGCAATCTGAAGCCAGTCATCCTGAGTAAAGGACTCAAGGAGAATCATGAGAAGGATGGACTCTTCCTTGAAAATCATACTTTCAAACTCTGTCGCAAAGGCTTCAAAAGCTTCTTTTACACTGCGAATCGACACTTCAGGTAGTGACTTGGCTGCCGCTAAAGCTGTTTGAAAGAGTTCTCTGATCTGGTCATCCACTCCCCACATGACCTTAGGAGGTGAATCGTGACCATAGCGCTCCATGATAGGAAAGAAAAGTTCTTCTTTACGTTGGTAATGAATATCAAATTGCCCTAACAGTCCCATCTGACGCACCAAGCCCTTACGCATCTCCGCAAGCATTTCTTCATCTTCCATAGACTCATATGTATCTAACAATCTCCGAATGCGAATCAAGGCCGCACGGAGGGCCAGATTTTCTTCTTTGAAAATGCGAACTGGGTGACCTGGATACTCGGTATCCTCTACTTCGACACCTTTAATAGCATTTTTAAAAAGATTGGCATGGACATCACAGAGTTCCATGACATCTTCAAAGGTAACACCTGAGTCTGAGTTCATCAGCTCGTGCTCCATGAGGGAAATCTCGATAGCTGACACACCCGCAAAGGTCGCATCAAAACGCTCCTGAACCGACTCAGGAGAGGCACCATTGTGCAATTCTAACAAAATATCCCGTAGGATATGAATCCGTTCATCTGCCATTAGTCTAACCCAATCACTTCGTAGCCGTTTGCTTCCAGCGTGCGGACAATCTTGTCCATAGGAGTTCCTTCAAGCTTAGAACCCTGTTTGAGTGATACTTTACGACCAACTGTATTGCGCATTAAGGGATTAGCAAGGGGTTTAAAACCCAACTCTACTAGGATTTCCAAGACTTCTGGATGCTTGTCCACCACTTCTGCAACAGGAATTGACACATCGATGATATTATCCATGATGACCTCCAATGAATGTTCTAAAATGATTTTACTGTTTTTATTATACCACAAGGAAAGTGATTAAAAAACTAGCAGTGGAGTTTCTGCTAGTTCTCTGCGATTTGGATTACCATCTAGATAAGTTTAAAGAGCCAATCCAATATCTTAAATAATAGCTTGTAAAACAGCAATTGGACTGCAAAAGAGATGATCATCCAAAAGAATTTCACAATCCCAAAAATTGGTTTGATAAAAATAATGGCAAGAAGTCCCCAGAAAAATTTCATTTTTTATCCTCTGGCTTGATGAGCCACCGAGCCGTATCCATTAACTTGTCTGCAATAAAGAGTTTCCCAAAACCGACAACGGAATGGTCATCTTTCTTTATCGTTTTCATCACTTTTACACCTTGCATGGTCAAAAAGTAATTTCCGTAAGTTTTAGCTAGATTTTTTATGAGTCCCATATTACTCACCTTCGATGATTTCAGCTTCTTTTCGGATAGTATCAATATCTATTTGATACTGCCCTTCATTATAATTAACTAATTTGGATAATTCCTTTTGCAGTCTTTCCCCCATCGGCTTCATAGTCGCAAAGGTTAAGCCACCAGAAAGGACACCTCCTAAAATAGGAATCACTTTTCCCATTCCCTTAGCCAAGCCTCCCTTTGTTAAGCTGACTCCAAAAATTTTCAAAACTTTTTCCAGAATAGGATACCAAAGTGTCTTTGTCAAAGCTTTCTGCGGAATCGTCTTCATCACATGCTTGGCAACTGTTACACCTCCAGAGCGAAGTAAAGCCCCTGCTCCATTTACCCCTAGCATGACACCGAGATAAAGCAAGAGGGTATTTTGAGCATCCTCGCTCAATTCATCACGGGATTCCCAAAGATCATCAAATCCATAAATATAGCCTAGTTCTTGGGCCAACTTTAATGAAAAAGCATAAAACTGAACTACATCTGTTGGAATAGTGATTGCCATGGCAATACCACCAGGTAAACCTGCCAAAATCGAAGTCCCGCTTGCTCGTAGAACATTGTCCTTAATACAGGTCTTAGCAACTCGATCCAAGCTTTCCTTTGTTAACAAAGAGGTCGGACCTTTTTCCAATAATGTAGCAATATCCTTTCGATCTAACTCTTTAGAAAACTTGTCAACTAAAAATTTTTCTCGATCAACTTTGACCATGGGTAATTTCACCACTTGTCGCAGCACTTGCATCGCTAACTCTTGTTTGCCCATCTCTATCTCCATTTATCATTCGTATTAAACTTTATCATATCATACTATGAGGTATTTACAAATTTTTTAAACTGTTTTTTGCAATTACAAATACAGCTATTAATAGCTAGAAGAGTTCAAACACCAAAAAAGAGGGTTTCCCCTCCTTCTTAGTTCTTATCCAGATTGCGTAGCATTTCATCAATCTTGTTTCCATATTCGATGGATTCGTCTTTGACGAAGGTCAAATCTGGGATTTTGTACAATTTCAAATTGCGACCAAGTTCACGTTTGATGGTACCAGTTGCTTTTTCAAGCCCGATTTGAGCTTTTTGATTATCTGAAGCAAGGTTACTCAAAATGGTGTAGTAAACCTTGGCAACAGACAAGTCACCTAGCATCTGAACATCTGTGATGGTCACACCTTGGACACGCGGATCACGGACTTTCTTTTGCAAAATCTCATTGACTTCACGCTTGATTTCCATGCCCACACGATCCGTACGGAAGTGATTTGCCATGATATTCCTTTCTCTACTTTGAACCAAAAGCTAGGCCAGCAGACCTAGCTATTTTTAAACTTCTTGATTTTCATTTCAAATTGAAACGAAGTTCAATTTGAAATCATCTGCTTCTTTCGCCGTGGTGAAAGTGATGGAACTGATTTATCAGTCCCATCACAGGGGATTTTTGAGACTCTAGGCTCAAAAATAAGCAATGAAACCATCGGTTTGCTTGCGTCCCTCACCACCTAAGAAAGGAGCAAAAAATCTTATCTCTTGATTTCTTCCATGACATAGGCCTCAATCACATCATCCATCTTGATATCATTGTAGCCATCGATCATCAATCCACCTTCACGGCCGTTTGTAACTTCCTTAACGTCGTCTTTGTAGTGTTTCAAGCTTGCGAGTTCGCCATCATAGATAACAACACCGTCACGGATAACACGGACTTTAGAGTCACGGGTAACCTTACCGTTGATAACCATGAATCCACCGATAGTTCCCACTTTAGATACCTTGAAGGTCTCACGGATAAGAGCTTCACCGATGATTTTTTCTTCGAATTCCGGATCAAGCATCCCTTTCATAGCTTCTTCCATCTCTTCGATAACTTTATAGATAATGCTGTGGAGACGGATTTCTACATCGTCAGCATCGGCTTGTTGACGAGCTTGTGGTGTAGGGCGTACGTTGAATCCAACGATAAAGGCATTTGAAGCTTCGGCAAGGGTTACGTCTGATTCGTTGATAGCACCAACCGCTGAGTGAACGATGGTAACTTTAACACCTTCCACATCGATTTTCTGAAGTGATGCAGAAAGGGCTTCAACTGAACCTTGTACGTCGGCCTTGATGATAACGTTAACTGACTTGAGTTCACCAGCTTTAAGGGTATCAAAGAGGTTTTCAAGGCTGACACGTTGGGTAGCTTGACGTTGTTTCATGAGGGCACGTTTGGCACGCTCTTCACCTGCTGCACGCGCAGATTTTTCATCTTCGTAAACGGCAAAGTGGTCACCCGCCATTGGAGCTTCGTTCAAACCTGTGATAGAAACTGGTGTTGATGGTCCAGCAACTTTAACACGACGACCAAGGTCGTTGGTCATAGCACGGACACGACCGAAGGTATTTCCGACAACGATTGGATCTTGAACATTCAAGGTACCTTGTTGAACAAGAAGGGTTGCGACCGCACCTTTTCCTTTATCCAAGCGAGCTTCGATAACTGTACCGATCGCACGCACTGTTGGGTCTGCCTTGAGTTCTTGGATTTCAGCCACAAGAAGGACTGTTTCCAACAATTCTTCGATATTTTGGTTGAATTTAGCTGAGATTTCAACAAATTCAGAATCTCCACCCCAAGCTGTTGACAT
>CAUQZY010000089.1:0-5327 GCA_963522395.1 uncultured Streptococcus sp. | reverse complement strand
AAATGGGCTTTGTGCCTGAGAATAATACTCAATGAAAATCAAAGAGCAAACTAGGAAGCTAGCCGCAGGCTGTACTTGAGTACGGCAAGGTGAAGCTGACGTGGTTTGAATTTGATTTTCGAAGAGTATAAATAGCTTAGTGATAGAAGAAAATAGGGAAATATGGTATAATGAAACGATAGATTTTTGAATAGGAATAAGATCATGTTTGGATTTTTTAAGAAAGATAAGGCTGTGGAAGTAGAGGTTCCGACACAGGTTCCTGCTCATATCGGCATCATCATGGATGGCAATGGCCGTTGGGCTAAAAAACGTATGCAACCACGGGTTTTTGGACACAAGGCGGGCATGGAAGCATTGCAAACTGTGACCAAGGCAGCTAACAAATTGGGCGTTAAGGTGATTACAGTCTATGCTTTTTCTACGGAAAACTGGACCCGTCCCGATCAGGAAGTCAAGTTTATCATGAACTTGCCAGTAGAGTTTTATGACAATTATGTCCCGGAATTGCATGCGAATAATGTGAAGATTCAAATGATTGGGGAGACAGACCGCCTGCCTAAGCAAACTTTTGAAGCTTTAACCAAGGCTGAGGAATTGACTAAGAACAACACAGGTTTGATTCTTAATTTTGCCCTAAACTATGGTGGACGTGCTGAGATTACACAGGCTCTTAAATTGATTTCCCAGGATGTTTTAGATGCCAAAATCAACCCAGGTGACATCACAGAGGAACTGATTGGCAACTATCTCTTTACCCAGCATTTGCCTAAGGAGTTACGAGATCCAGACTTGATTATCCGTACCAGTGGAGAATTGCGTTTGAGTAATTTCCTTCCATGGCAGGGAGCCTATAGTGAGCTCTATTTTACGGATACCTTGTGGCCTGATTTTGACGAGGCGGCTTTGCAGGAAGCAATTCTTGCCTACAATCGTCGTCACCGCCGATTTGGAGGAGTTTAGGAGGAGATATGACAAAGGATTTACAAAAAAGAACCTTGTTCGCAGGGATTGCCCTGGCTATTTTCCTACCAATTTTAATGATTGGGGGCCTTTTGCTTCAGATCGCCATCGGAATCATAGCCATGCTAGCAATGCATGAACTTTTGAAGATGAGAGGTTTAGAGACCATGACTATGGAGGGGTTCTTGACCCTCTTTGCAACCTTTGCCTTGACCATTCCCTTGGAGAATTACCTGACTTTTTTGCCAGTTGATGGGAATGTGGTGGCTTATAGTGTTTTGATTTCAATCATGTTAGGAACGACTGTGTTTAGCAAGTCTTATACGATTGAGGATGCTGTTTTCCCTCTTGCTATGAGTTTCTATGTGGGCTTTGGTTTTAATGCTCTATTAGATGCTAGAATTGCAGGTTTAGATAAGGCACTATTAGCTTTGTGTATTGTTTGGGCAACAGACAGTGGTGCCTATCTTGTTGGGATGAACTATGGTAAACGAAAATTAGCTCCGACAGTTTCTCCAAATAAAACCTTTGAGGGTGCCTTGGGTGGTATTTTAGGTGCTATTTTAGTAACCATCATCTTTATGATATTTGACAGAACAGTTGCTCTTCCGTATGGAATTTACAAGATGTCGGTCTTTGCTATTTTCTTTAGCATTGCTGGACAATTTGGTGACTTACTAGAAAGTTCGATCAAGCGTCACTTTGGTGTTAAGGATTCTGGGAAATTTATTCCTGGACATGGTGGTGTTTTGGATCGTTTCGATAGTATGTTGCTTGTATTTCCAATCATGCACTTATTTGGACTCTTTTAGAGAAAGGAAGATAGAATGCTCGGAATTTTAACCTTTATTCTGGTTTTTGGGATTATTGTAGTGGTGCACGAGTTCGGACACTTCTACTTTGCCAAGAAATCAGGAATTCTAGTGCGTGAATTTGCCATCGGTATGGGACCTAAAATCTTTGCTCACATTGGCAAGGATGGAACGGCCTACACTATTCGAATCTTGCCTCTGGGAGGCTACGTTCGTATGGCTGGTTGGGGTGATGATACCACTGAAATCAAGACAGGAACTCCTGTCAGTTTGACGCTTACTGATGATGGTAAAGTTAAACGCATCAATCTCTCAGGTAAAAAATTGGATCAAACAGCTCTTCCTATGCAGGTGACCCAATTTGACTTTGAAGATAAGCTCTTTATCAGGGGCTTGGTTCTGGAAGAAGAAAAAACATTTGCAGTGGATCACGATGCAACGGTTGTGGAAGCAGATGGTACTGAGGTTCGGATTGCACCTTTAGATGTTCAATATCAAAATGCGACTATCTGGGGGAAACTGATTACCAACTTTGCAGGACCTATGAATAACTTTATCTTAGGTGTCGTTGTTTTTTGGATTTTAATCTTTATGCAGGGTGGTGTCAGAGATGTTGATACCAACCAGTTCCATGTTATGCCCCAAGGGGCCTTGGCTAAGGTGGGAGTACCAGAAACGGCACAAATTACCAAGATTGGCTCACATGAGGTTAGCAACTGGGGAAGCTTGATTCAGGCTGTGGAAACAGAAACCAAAGATAAGACGGCCCCGACCTTGGATGTGACTATTTCTGAAAAGGGGAGTGACAAACAAGTCACTGTTACTCCGGAAGAAAGTCAAGGCCGTTACCTTCTAGGTGTTCAACCGGGGATTAAGTCAGATTTTGTATCTATGTTTGTAGGTGGTTTTACAACTGCTGCTGACTCGGCTCTCCGAATTCTATCGGCTCTGAAAAATCTGATTTTCCAACCGGATTTGAACAAGCTAGGTGGACCTGTTGCCATCTTTAAGGCAAGTAGTGATGCTGCTAAAAATGGAATTGAGAATGTCTTGGACTTCTTGGCAATGATTTCCATCAATATCGGGATTTTTAATCTTATTCCGATTCCAGCTCTGGATGGTGGTAAGATTGTGCTCAATATCCTAGAAGCTATCCGCCGCAAACCATTGAAACAAGAAATTGAAACCTATGTCACCTTGGCCGGAGTGGTCATCATGGTTGTCTTGATGATTGCTGTGACCTGGAATGACATTATGCGACTCTTTTTTAGATAATCGAGGAATATTATGAAACAAAGTAAAATGCCTATCCCAACGCTTCGCGAAATGCCAAGCGATGCTCAAGTTATCAGCCACGCTCTTATGTTGCGAGCTGGTTATGTTCGTCAAGTCTCAGCAGGTGTTTATTCTTATCTACCACTTGCCAACCGTGTGATTGAAAAAGCTAAAAACATCATGCGCCAAGAATTCGACAAGATTGGTGCCGTTGAGATGTTGGCTCCTGCCCTTCTTAGTGCAGAATTGTGGCGCGAATCAGGTCGTTATGAAACTTATGGTGAGGACCTTTACAAACTAAAAAACCGTGAAAAATCAGACTTTATCCTAGGTCCAACTCACGAAGAAACCTTTACAGCTATTGTCCGTGATTCTGTTAAGTCTTACAAGCAATTGCCACTTAATCTTTATCAAATCCAGCCTAAGTATCGTGATGAAAAACGCCCACGTAATGGACTTCTCCGTACACGTGAGTTTATCATGAAGGATGCTTACAGTTTCCACGCTAACTATGATAGCTTGGATAGTGTTTACGATGAGTACAAGGCTGCTTATGAGCGTATTTTCACTCGTAGTGGTTTAGACTTCAAGGCTATCATCGGTGACGGTGGAGCCATGGGTGGTAAGGACAGCCAAGAATTTATGGCCATTACACCTGCTCGTACAGACCTTGACCGCTGGGTTGTCTTGGACAAGTCAGTTGCCTCATTTGATGAAATTCCTGCAGAAGTGCAAGAAGAAATCAAGGCAGAATTGCTCAAATGGATGGTTTCTGGTGAAGATACCATTGCTTACTCAAGTGAATCTAGCTATGCGGCTAACTTGGAAATGGCAACAAACGAGTACAAACCAAGCAACCGTGTTGTCGCTGAAGAAGAAGTGACTCGTGTTGCAACACCAGATGTTAAATCAATTGATGAAGTTGCAGCCTTCCTCAATGTTCCAGAAGAACAAACGATTAAAACCCTCTTCTACATGGCAGATGGTGAGCTTGTTGCAGCCCTTCTAGTTGGAAATGACCAACTCAACGAAGTCAAGTTGAAAAACCACTTGGGAGCAGATTTCTTTGACGTTGCTAGCGAAGAAGAAGTAGCAAGTGTTGTTCAAGCAGGTTTTGGTTCACTTGGACCAGTTGGTTTGCCAGAGAATGTTAAAA
This sequence comes from uncultured Streptococcus sp., assembly GCA_963522395.1. Classification (GTDB taxonomy): domain Bacteria; phylum Bacillota; class Bacilli; order Lactobacillales; family Streptococcaceae; genus Streptococcus. The sequence goes on along the minus strand of CAUQZY010000089.1, from coordinate 1,121 downwards.
TCATTGCAGACCGTAAGGTGCAAGATGTTCGTAATGCAGTGGTCGGTGCTAACGAAGATGGCTACCACTTGACTGGTGTGAACCCAGGTCGTGATTTTACTGCAGAATATGTGGATATCCGTGAAGTTCGTGAGGGTGAAATTTCTCCAGACGGACAAGGTGTCCTTAACTTTGCGCGTGGTATCGAAATTGGTCACATCTTCAAACTCGGAACTCGCTATTCAGCAAGCATGGGAGCAGATGTTTTGGATGAAAATGGCCGTGCTGTGCCAATTATCATGGGATGTTACGGTATCGGTGTCAGCCGTCTCCTTTCAGCAGTGATGGAGCAACACGCTCGCCTCTTTGTTAACAAAACGCCAAAAGGTGAATACCGTTACGCATGGGGAATCAATTTCCCTAAAGAATTGGCACCGTTTGATGTGCACTTGATTACTGTCAATGTCAAGGATGAAGAAGCGCAAGCCTTGACAGAAAAGCTTGAAGCAAGCTTGATGGGAGCTGGTTACGAAGTCTTAACGGACGATCGTAACGAACGTGTCGGTGTTAAATTTAGCGATAGCGACTTGATTGGATTGCCAATCCGTATCACTGTTGGTAAAAAAGCGGCCGATGGCATCGTAGAAGTTAAGATTAAAGCGACTGGTGACACCATCGAAGTTCATGCAGATAACTTACTTGAAACGCTTGAAATCCTCAGCAAGAAATAAAAACTATAATCAGAAGAAAAACAAGGAAAAAATGTAACTAGTTTTTACCTTGTTTTTTCTGTATAATAGGAAAAATGAGTAGATAAAGAGGTAAATGTATGCTAAGATTTCCAAAGGATTTTGTCTGGGGATCCTCTACTTCTGGACCACAAACAGAAGGACGTGTAGCTGGTGACGGTAAGGGAGATAATCTCTGGGATTATTGGTACCAAGTGGAGCCAAATCGTTACTATAATGGGCTTGGTCCAGATAAGACATCGACCTTTTATGAAAATTGGGAGCAGGATATTGAGCTTTTGTTAGATACTGGTCACACAGCCTTTCGGACTTCTATTCAATGGTCACGGATTTTTCCTCAAGGCTGTGGAAAAGTCAATCCTCAAGGTGTGGATTTCTATCGTAAGGTTTTTG